>JAHWKV010000014.1 GCA_019347725.1 Actinomycetota bacterium | reverse complement strand
GTCACCGCGCGGGGTGTCTTTGCGGTTGCGGCTGAAAGCCAGCGCCGCCCTGCCGTCCATCAGCGAGTCGCCACCCAGGAAGTGGGCTCCCGAAGGAGAGTCCCGCATGGGATAAGGCACAGGGGTGTTAACCAGACCGATCTCGTCGATCAGGGCGGTGAAGTTACTGAACTCTGTGATCGCGTAGTAATGGATGGGCAGCCCGGTGTGGTTTTGAAGGGCCTGCACCATCGTCGGCGCGCCGCGGGTGCATGCCGCGTTGATCTTGGTCCGGCCCATGCCGGGGACCGGTACGTAGGAGTCGCGAGGCAGGTTCAAAATGGTGCCTGCCTTCTCCTGTGCGTTGATGGCCACGATGTGAATCGCGTCGCACCGGCCCCCGCCTCCGCTCGGCGGACCGTTGCGGGTGTCGCTTCCCAGCACCGCGATGAACAGGGGCTTACCGGATGTCGGATACCAATTTGAGCTGGCGACCTTACGGATCTCAACGGCGGTGTCCTCGCTCGGGTTCGCCGCTTTCACGGGGGCTATCAGCCACCAAACGGCGGCGACCGTCAGTCCGAGCAGGACCAGCAGCGACACTACACTGACTCGGGCCGGCAGACTTTGGTTATTCCAGCGGTCGCCGGTCATTCTTCCACCTCATCGATTTCCAGCTCGGCCGAGTAAGCGGAGATCTTGTAGCCGTTGTCGAAGGTTAGCCAGTAGTTGGCGGTCTGTGCGATCGTCAGCGGATCGAGCTCTTCATCGACAGGGGTTCCGGTTGCTGAGAAAACCACCGACACCAGGCCGATCGGTGTGCCCATGTCTTCGCTGACGAAAAAGGTCACCTTGGTGGCCGCCTGCTTATCGGGCGTCACCCGCTCGAACTGAGGAGCCTGTTCTCCAAGGGCCAGGGACTCGAGGTCTTGGGTGAGCTGATTGCGTGCCTGCTCCGTAAACAGCTTCAGCATTGCGCTGTGTTTACCCTCCTCCCACAGCTTAGGGTCCAGGAAGGCCGCGTCGTAGAGACGGTTCAACAGCGCAACGACCTTGGGACCCTCGCCGTGCACCTTTGCAACCGCTTCCGGTCTGTCGAGGGCGTCGGCCGTGACGATCTCGCCAAGCTCGAAGTCGGCGGAGACGTCTTCCAGCTCCGCAGTGTCACCACCACCGTCGCTACCGGCGGGGTCGGTTTCCCGGTCGTTACCGCATGCCGAGGCGGCTATAGCCAGAGCAGCGGCCAGCACCAGGGTTTTTAGCCACCGTCCGGTCGGATTCATTCGAGCATTGTGTCCCAACCGGACCCAAGACTCAAACGGCGACCGAGTGATTAGCGGGTTTTTGGCAACTAGGTATAATCGCCAGCGTTCGAAGCGCCGCGCCTTGCGCATGCTGCTTCGTCCGAAACTGCAAAACTGACGGAGGCCCTTTACCCCCATATGTCTGGCGTACTGGTACTTGCTTGCCTGAACCGGGAGGGTTTCTTTAGGCATGGCCGGGGTGCCGCATTTTTTGATCGACGAGTGAGAGGTTTTTGAGTGTCTAATGACGCGCTGCTGTTTATCGCGCTCGTAGCCGGGCTTGCCGCGGTCGTGCTGGCTTTTGTCTACGCGCGCCAGGTCGTTGCCTACGATGAGGGCAACGACCGGATGAAAGAGATTTCGGCCGCCATCAAGGAGGGCGCCAACGCCTTCATGAGGCGCGAGTACCTGGCGGTGCTGATCTTTGTAGCCGTGTTGGCCGTGCTTATCTCGGTCGTCTTGGACTGGGGTATGCCTTGGGGGAGTGTCGCCTACGTCTTCGGAGCGCTGCTTTCCGGCCTGGCCGGATTCGTGGGCATGCGCGTCGCTACCTCCGCCAACTCCCGAACGGCTGAGGCCGCTCGTACCGGCGGGGTGGCCAAGGCGCTGCCGGTGGCGTTTCGCGGCGGAGGAGTCATGGGCTTTACGGTGGCGGGCCTGGGCTTGCTGGGCGTGTCGCTAGGCTACCTGATGTTCGTAAACGTCATCGACATCCCCGACGAGAACCAGTACGACATCCTGGCGGCGATAGGCCTGGGCGGATCCTCCATCGCCCTTTTCGCCCGCGTCGGCGGAGGCATCTTCACCAAGGCAGCCGACGTCGGCGCCGACCTCGTCGGCAAGGTGGAAGCCGGTATTCCCGAGGACGATCCCCGCAACCCGGCGGTCATCGCCGACAACGTAGGGGACAACGTCGGCGACGTCGCCGGCATGGGCGCCGACCTGTTCGAAAGCTACGTCGGATCCCTGGTGGCGCCGATCGCTTACGCCGCGCTGGCTTTCGCCGGGCGCGGCTACGTAGGGGAGATGATCATCTTTCCGCTGGCGGTCGCCGCAGTGGGCATGTTCGCGGCTATCGTCGGCTCTTTCTTCGTGAAGGTATCGGGTAAGGACGCCAACCTCTCCAAGGCGCTGCACCGGGGCGGCAACGTGGCCGCGGTGTTGACCACCTTCGGAGTGCTGGTCATCACTTTCATAATTTTCGCGGACACGCCCGGAGTCGAGAACCCGATCGGCATCTTCTTCTCGGTCCTAATCGGCCTGTTGGTAGGAGTGCTGGTGGGCAAGATCTCCGAGATCTTTACCTCGGACCACTACAAGTCGGTAAAGAACATCGCCCGCCAGGCGGAGACCGGTCCGGCTACGGTGATCCTCGCGGGAATCGCGGAGGGCATGAAATCGGCCGCCTTCAGCGTCATCGTGGTGGCCGCTGGTGTCGGAGGGGCGTTCTACACCGGGTTTTGGGCGATCGGCGAGGGCGGCGGCGTCTACGGCGTCGCCATCGCCGCCATCGGCGTTTTGTCCACGCTGGGTATCACGGTGGCTGTGGATGCTTATGGCCCCATCGCAGACAACGCCGGCGGCATCGCCGAGATGGCGCACCTTCCCCCGGACGTTCGTGCGGCAACCGACGAGCTGGACTCGCTGGGCAACACCACCGCGGCGCTGGGCAAGGGCTTTGCGATCGGCTCGGCGGCGGTTACCTCGCTGGCTCTGTTTGCGGCCTTTACCCAGGCTGTGGGCCTGGAGTCCATCGATATCACCAATGTGGGTGTCGTCGTGGGCCTGTTCCTGGGAGGGATGTTCCCGTTCCTGTTCGCCAGCCTGGTCATCAATGCCGTCGGCCGTGCCGCCTTCAAGATGATCGAGGAAGTGCGCCGTCAGTTCAAAACCATCAAGGGCCTGCTGGACGGCTCCACCGACGCCAAGGCCGACTACGCCAAGGCGGTGGATATAGCGACTGCCGCAGCTCTCAAAGAGATGGTGATCCCGGCAACGCTGGCCGTGGCCCTGCCGCTGGCGGTGGGCTTCATAAGCCCCGAGGCGCTGGGCGGCCTGCTGGCCGGAGCGCTGGTAACCGGGTTCCTGCTAGCGATCTTCATGGCCAACTCCGGCGGTGCTTGGGATAACGCCAAGAAGTACATTGAAGCCGGCCACCACGGAGGCAAGGGCTCCGAGCAGCACAAGGCGGCGGTCATCGGCGACACGGTGGGTGACCCCTTCAAGGACACGGCGGGTCCCTCGATGAACATCGTGATCAAGGTGATGACGATCGTCTCGCTGATCTTCGCCTCCGCCTTCATTTAGCAGCTCACGCCGCCGCTCACCTTGGGGTGTGCGGCGGCGTGACTTCTACGCCTTGGTCCTTTGGCTCGGGCCCGTCTCCGTGCCTTTCCTTCCGCTTCGGCGGGTGTACCCGCAGCGGAACGTTGATAACTATGATCTCGGGCTCGAACAGCAAGGCGGCCTTGATGAAGAAGGCGGTCTGTGTATGCAGTAAGGCTTGCCACCAGTGCTGGACGACGAACTCGGGTACCACCACGCCTATCGCATCGTTGGGGTTGGGACCCAGGGCGCGCAGTTCCCGCTTCAGCGGCTCGACTAAATCCCTGAACGGCGAGTCGACTATCTCCAGCGGCACCGTAAGCCCGGAGCGGCCCCACTGTTCGGTTAGATGGGCCGTAGTCGCCGCCTCGACTTGAATGCTCATTGCCTTTAGCTCCGACGGGTTGAGCGACTGTGCATAGCGCACGGCCCTGACCGTGGCCTTATTGAGGGTAGATACCACCACCACGAGCGCCAGTCGTCCCGGTGCCTGGAGCCGCCGGGGCTCCGGTTCGGCGACGGGATCGTGAGGGATGCTCACCAGCACCGTGCCGCTTTTGAATAGGAATGCCTTCTTCAATTTCAGTGACTCGCGGTTGTTAAGGAACTGTCCCAGCCAGGTGGGATAGTGCGGGTCGGGGAAGATCAGCGTTACCGGTTCTTCCGAGGTCGGGTTCATGGAGTCGACGAACTTAACTATGTCTTCTACCGAATTGCCTACGGGCTCGATCGGGGTGGCCACGCCCAACTGCGCCCAGCGATTCCTCAGATCCGCCAGGCGCTGCTCGGAGCAGCGAAAGGCCACCGCCCTCAGCTCGGTCGGCGCAATGGTCCTGGCGAAGGCCAGAGCCTTGGTTGCGCCCCTAAAGCGCGAGAGAACCATGACGACCTTTTCGCTTTTCATCCGCGGTAGCTCTCCGTCGAACTCCAGACTGTCCTCAACGTGTACGTAATGCAGATGAATCCTCCACAGAAGCCACGCCAGCGTGGGGATCAACAGCATCACCTGCCACGCCCCGCCCCTGAAACCCCCCTCTTCGCCGGGCGCTACGGGGCTCAAAAACTTGGTCACGCCTACGATCACTAACGCAACGCACGTTGTAAGTGCTCCAAAACTGCTGATAACCGCCTTCGATCGCCAAGCCGGGTCGGGTGGCTTACCGAGCTCAACGGCCTTGCGGCGTAGATTCAGGGTGCGCTTCACCATTCCGGTCTGCGAGAGGGTGAAGCTCGTAAATACTCCGAGGACGTACAAAGGCACTATTTGATGTACGTCGGCGTCGTAATTGATCAGCACGCCGGCGGCGACCAGGCTGAGGATCAGGATCCCGTTGGAAAAGGCCAAGCGTGCGCCCCGCTGGCTAAGCCCTCTGGGCAGGTAGCGGTCTTTGGCGAGGATGGATGCTATTCGCGGGAAGTCGGCGTAAGCGGTATTGGCGGCCAAAAAAAGGATGGCCGCGATGAACGCCTGGACCACATAGAACATCGGATGTCCTCCGCCGAAAACCCCGCGGGCAATCTGCGAAGTGACCGTGGCGCCGTCCTCAATGAGCATGGGATTCACGTTGATCGCCTTGGACAAGAACGTAATGCCCAAGAACAAACTTCCGAGCACGACGCCCAGAATTAGTAGCGTTTGCGCGGCGTTTCGGGATTCAGGGGGCCTAAAGGCCGGAACGCCGTCGGAGATCGCCTCGATACCGGTCAACGCGGTGGAGCCTGAGGCGAAGGCGCGCAGAACGAGGAAAATCGTAACCGGTTGCACCACATCGAACTCAAAAGGTGGGTTTGGACTCAGCTCACCGGTGGATGCGCGTATCAGCCCGATGACGATCATGGTCCCCATGGCGAGAATGAATCCGTAGGTCGGTATGGCGAATATCGTCCCGGACTCCTTGACTCCTCTGAGGTTGAGTGCGGCGATCAAGCAGACTGCACCCAGCGCAATGCCCACATCGCTGTCTCTAAGTTCCGGAAACGCGGCGCCCACAGCCGCCACGCCGGCCGCGATGCTCACCGAAACCGTCAGCACGTAATCGACCAGCAGTGCCGAGGCGGCTATCAAGCCCGGCGCTATCCCCAAGTTGTCGCGGGCGACCTTGTAGGCGCCGCCGCCCTGCGGATACGCTCGGACGGTCAGCCGGTAGGAGAAGATGACCACTCCCAGTACCAGCAGGACGGACAGCGCCACCGGGGTGGAAAAAGCCATCGCCGCAGCACCTCCCGCCAGCAGGATGAGCAGAATCTCGTCGGTGGCATAGGCGGTGGAGGACAGGGCGTCGGAGGAAAAGACCGCCAATGCAGTCCGTTTGGGTAGCCGGTGCTGTAGCTCCGAGTGCGTCGACAGGGGCCGACCCAAAAAGACTCGCTTGAAGATTCGATTCACTCGACGATCCTATGCCCGCGGGCAAATTCGATCAGTGTTTGGACCCGGCCGTCTCTTTTTCGGTTTCGGAGGGACTGGGACGCCGCCCGAACACCGCAGATATTAATCGTTGCAGCTAGAAGTTAGGGATCCGGCCTGCAACTGGGTTATTTTTGACACATGCATGCGGTAATAGTCGGTTGTGGCCGGGTCGGGGCCGAGTTGGCGCGAGCTCTCGAAGGGCGCGGATTCACCGTTGCGATCATCGATAAGGACGAGAGTGCTTTTAAGGAGCGCATCTTACCGGGATTTAGCGGCAAGCAATTTCTCGGAGTCGGTTTCGACCGCCAGATACTCGAGGAGGCCGGAATCCGGGAAGCGCAGATCTTTGCCTCGGTGACGCGCGGCGACAACACCAATATAGTCTCGGCTCGCATCGCCAAGGAGCACTACAACGTAGATAAGGTCGTGGCGTTGATCTACGACCCGCGCCGAGCGCAGATGTACGAACGTCTAGGCATCAGCACGGTCGGCACCGTGGCGTGGGCCACCGATCAGATACTGGCTCGGGTTATGCCCACCGCCGAGTCGGTGGAGTGGACGGTTGGTTCCGGCGAGGTGGTAGTGATAGGCATTCCAGCGCCGCCGCCTTTCATCGGCCGGCCCATCGAGGACTTGCGCGACCCGGGCAAGGCCCGGCTGGTCGCCCTGACGCGTTTCGGGTCAACGCAGATCCCCGACGTCAAGACGATTATCCAGGAGGGTGATTTCCTGCATCTTGCGGTTCTGCGCTCCGCGCTGAGCGAGTTGGAAGAGCACCTTGGTTTTAAAGAGGCGATCGTATGAAGATTGCGATTGCCGGGGCCGGAAACGTCGGCCAGTTTATGGCCCGGGACCTGCTTCGTCTGGGGCACACGGTGATTTTGATCGACAGAAACCATGAGCTCGTCCAGAGCAAGTCGTCAACGATTCCGTGCACCTGGGTTCTGGCCGATGCGGCCGAACCATTGAACCTCAAGGGAGCCGGCTTGGCCTCATGCGACGTCATGGTGGCGGCCACCGGTGACGACAAGGTTAATCTTGTTGCCTCCCTACTGGCTAAGCAGGAATTCGGCATAGGGCGCGTGGTAGCCCGCGTGAATCATCCCAACAACGAGTGGCTCTTCAACGAGTCGTGGGGAGTCGATGCAGCGGTCAGCCCCCCTCACCTGTTGACCTCACTGGTCGAGGAGGCCGTTATCGTGGGAGAGTTGGTCACCCTGCTGCGTCTGGAGCAGGGCAAAGTCCTGCTGGTGGAGGTGACGCTGGCAGAGGACTCTCCGGCTGTCGGTAAAGTTTTGGCGGAGCTGACGCTACCTAGAGAATGCGCAATCGTCGCCATCATCAGGGGGGGTCACGTGGTGGCGCCGCGATCGGAGACCCCGCTTATGGTCGGGGATGAGATCCTTGCTCTGGCCGGTTCGGGCAACCAGGACGACATCAAGAAACTGCTGTCGATGCCCCATGAGGCGCAACTAGAGGCTTCTTCGGAGTTATCCGGGGAGTAATTCGTAGGCGGGGTTAATGATTTGAAGGGGCCCGGGCCGGAAGCATCCTACGGTGCCCTCCAAAATCAGATGCGAACCGAGATTCACTCCGGGAATGGACTTGCGACCGAGCCACACGCCAACGATGCGATCAGTACCGTCGTAGATGGTCACTTCGAGGGTGTTGGACGAGCTGGTCGGTATCAATCGGATGCCTTCGACGATCCCGGCCACCTTCCTGCGGGCGTGCTCTTCACAATCCTGTGCGTGATCGACGCCAGGCACCTCGCGGCACCACTCGAGAGTTTGCTGCTTATGAAGTTCTTCAGACGTTTCATGTAAGCGATCAAGGATGCTCATGACATTTTCATTCCTATGAATAATCAGTTCCGTGACTACATTTTACCGTTTCACCGGCGCCTAGGGTCGGAACCGCCCTGCGCCGCTATCAACCGCTATCTCAACATCCGCACCAGGCGGGATGAAATGAAGTAGCCGGTGGCCAGCAGAACTACGGCCAGTACCACCTTGGATGCATCGTCAATGTAGCCTTGCACAACCGCCCAGTTGGCGCCGAGAAAGTATCCCGCCAGGATTAGGGCTGCATTCCAAACGAGGCTGCCGGCTACGGTCAATGCTACGAAAAGGCCCAATCCCATACGCTGGACGCCGGCCGGAACCGAGATCAGGCTTCTAAATAGCGGAATCATGCGGCCGAAGAAAACGGCCTTGACCCCGTGACGGTCGAACCAAGTGGCCGTAGTTTCGATATCGGATGCCCGTACCAGCGGGATCTTGACGGCCATGGCGACTATGCGATCGTACCCAAGGGCCGCACCCAACCGGTATAGCACCAGAGCACCTACTACAGAGCCGAGTGTGGTCCACGCGATCGCGCTCAATAGATTCATTGCGCCCCGGCTGGCGGCGAAGCCGGCGAAAGGGAGGATCGCCTCACTGGGTAACGGGGGAAAAAGGTTCTCCAGAGCAATTAACAACCCTGCGCCGGGAGCGCCGAGCGTCCGCATGGTCTCGGTGATCCAGTCGGCGATCGGGTCCGCTACCGCAAGGTTGATCACGGCCGAAAAGGCTGGGTCCATGGGTAATCCATTTCTGCCGGTGCCGGATTGGAGTTCAGTCCGTGAGAGTATGAGGCGAAAGCTTGTCGCCTATCGTTAGTTGACAGAAACGAGAAACCCATTCACTCTGCGCTCCCGTCATGACTCATAAACTGATGGTCGTCGAATCGCCGGCCAAAGCCAAAACTATTGCCAAGTATCTGGGCAAGGACTTCAAGGTCCTCGCGTCCGTTGGCCATGTTCGCGATCTCCCCGTCAAGAAGCTGGGCGTGGACGTCGATCACAATTTTGAGTTGGAGTACGTGGTCAACGAGGACAAAGAGAAGGTCATCTCCTCTATAGCCAAGGCCGCCCGTAGCGCCGAGGCTGTCTATCTCGCCACCGACTACGACCGTGAAGGTGAGGCAATTGCCTGGCACATAGTGCAGGCCTGCAATATTGCCGAGGACAAGCAAAGACGGGTGACTTTCACGGAAATCACCAAGCGCGCAGTAAACGATGCGATCGTCTCCCCGCGGTCCATCGACCAGCGGCTCGTCGACGCCCAGCAGGCTCGCCGCAGCATCGACCGTCTCGTCGGCTACCCGGTTTCTCAGCTCGTCTGGCACAAGATTCGTTACGGACTGTCGGCCGGCCGAGTGCAGAGCCCGGCCCTACGGCTGGTCGTCGAGCGCGAACGGGAGATAGGGGCGTTCGAGCCGGTCGAGTACTGGACGTTGCAGGCGCTCCTAGAGACGCTGGCCGGGGAAGGATTCAAAGCCACTCTGGTCCAGATCGGCGATCAGAAGGTTCCCACGAAGATCAGCAAGGACTCCTCGGAGGACCTGCGCAGCCGAATTGCCGACCAGCTGCGAGCGGACGCGATCGCGGCCGCACTCGACGGCGCCGACTGGCAGGTTGGGGAGGTCAAGGCTTCTCAGAGCAAGCGTGTTCCGCCGGCGCCGTTCATCACGTCGAGCTACCAGATGGAGGCGTCGCGAAAGCTCGGCATCGGCAGCCGCCGCGCGATGGGGCTGGCCCAGCGGCTGTACGAGAGGGGCTTCATCACCTATATGCGCACCGATTCCACCACGATGAGTCAGGAGGCGGTGTCCGAGGCTGCGAAGCTGGTCAAAGACGTGTTCGGCGCCGACTACTGGGCGGGCCGCTACAAGCATCACGAGAAGAAGACCAAGGGGGCCCAGGAGGCGCATGAGTGCATAAGGCCCACCGAACTGGCGCGGCAGCCCCAGGACATTGAGGGCGTAATTAGGGAAGGCGAGAAACGGGACACCGACGCGCTGATCAAGGTTTATGAGCTGATCTGGAAGCGGTCCGTTGCGTCCTTGATGGCGCCCGCCGTGTTCGACAAGGTTTCCGCCAACATCGTAGCTACGCCGACCACCCCAGGCGCCGAGGTCCACACTTTCCGGGCGAACGGATCGACGATGCGCTTTGACGGTTTCATGAAGCTGTACCGGGAAGGCCGTGACGAAGAGGAAGAGGAGATGCGAAGGTTGCCGGAGCTTGACTCCGGGCAGGACCTAAAGCTCACGGAGCTCGAGCCCGAGCAGCACTTCACTCAACCGCCGCCCCGCTACACCGAGGCCTCATTGATCAAGGAGCTGGAGTCGCGCGGGATCGGCCGGCCGTCGACGTATGCCTCTATTATGTCGACACTCATGGACGAGAAACGTGACTTTGTGCGCGTGCAGAACAAAAGGTTCCACGCTACCGACACGGCCGAGGTGACCTGCGATTTTCTGTTGCGGTACTTCGGTGACCACTTCATGGACTTCGAGTTCACCTCGGATATGGAGGAGCACCTCGACGAGATCGCGGAAGGGAAGCGTTTCTATGAGCCGGTCGTAAGCTCGTTTTACGCACCGCTTCAGGACCGGCTGAACAAGGCTGGAGAGG
>JAHWKV010000149.1 GCA_019347725.1 Actinomycetota bacterium | reverse complement strand
TCCACCACGAAGTCGCCCGAGGGCGAGAGGCTCAGCTCGTGGTTCGCGCTGTCCGGGGTGAGCAGGCGGGGCTCGCCGCCGTCCAGCGACACACTGTAGAGGTGGCGGAAGTACGGATCGCCGGGCTCGCGTCCGCTGCCCGCCAGCCAGACGGTGCGGCTGTCCGGATCGACGCGCAGCACCTCCAGGACGTTCCAGTCGCCGGAGGTGACCCGGCGCTTCAGCGCCCCGGCCACGGCCTCCTCGCTGCCGGACAACTCGATTCTGGCCGCATCGGCCGGCTCCTCCACCTGCCTCTGCTGTTGAGCCTCCATCTGCTCGACCCGGACCGCCTCCGCCAGCTCCGGCTCGATGAGGTCTATCTGCCGCTGCATCTCCTGAATACGAGCTCGTTCGCCCGCTTCGCTGCTGGCGGACAGTTCGGCGCGCAGGGCCCGGCCCCTCTCTTCGGCAAGCCTGCGTAAGCTGTCGAGGCGCTCCAGAGCGCCGGCCAAACGCAATTGAAGCTCCCGGTACCGGGCCGCTTCGGAGGCGCTCGCCATGCGACTCTCCTCGAGACGCGCCAAATCGACGTCCAGGCGAGTCAGATCTCGCTCCCACGCAGTTAGCTCCTCTTCCCGGGTGGACGAGTCCTGCGGACCCATCTCGGCCAAGACACCGGCAAGCTCCCGCGAGGCCTGAATCAGCCGTACCCGTTTGAGTTCGCTGCTGACGCGCTCGTGTCGTTTGGCGATCTCGGCCTGCTGGCGCAGAGGCTTGAGTTGCCTTCGGATCTCGGTCAATAGATCGCTTAGGTGCACGAGGTTGCCCTCGCACGACTCGATCTTGCGCAGGGCTCGCTCTCGGCGGCGGCGGTGTTTGCCCACACCGGCCGCCTCTTCAATGATGTTGCGGATCGCAACCGGGTCGGCGGAAAGCACCTGATCAACCCGGCCTTGGCCGACGATGGTGTGCTGAGCCCTGCCCACGCCTGCGTCGGAGAGCATCTCCTGGATATCCAGTAAACGACACACCGAGCCATTCAGGCGGTACTCGCTATCTCCAGAGCGAAACAGGGCGCGGGAGATGGACACCTCCGAAAACTCGACGGGCAGCACGCCTGAGGTGTTGTCGATGGTCAGCTGCACCTCGGCCATACCCAGCGGCGCCTTGGTGCCCGAGCCGGCAAAGATGACATCGGCCATCTTGCCGCCTCGCAGGCTGGCCGGTCCCTGCTCACCCAGCACCCAGCAAATGGCGTCCACCACGTTGGACTTGCCGCTGCCGTTGGGTCCGACGACTATGCTGATGCCGGGCTCAAACGCCAGGGTGGTCTTGTTGGCGAACGACTTGAAGCCGCGCATCACCAGAGATTTTAGGAACACTTGGCGCCTTGTCCCGAGTTCAAAAAAGCAACTCGATTGCTGCGTGGCTCACGGGCACAGATGTTAGCAGGCGCCCGGGACGCCGCCTGTACAATCTCGGGCAGACGGGGGCGCAAATCCCCAATGTGATGGGGCGCTCATTGATGCGCTGCCGGCGCATCCGGAACATGCACATATAGTTGGGCATATGACAGAACTCGTACCAGACCTGGTTAAACCGGGTAAGAGCAAAATCGTAATGCTGGTTCTCGACGGACTCGGCGGGGTGAGGACGTCGACGAGGGGCTCGGAGATCGCCGAGGCGAACACGCCGAACCTGGACCGCCTCGCCACCGAGGGATCCTCGGGCGTACACACTGTAGTCGCTCCCGGCATCACCCCCGGAAGCGGCGCCGGACACATGGCGCTGTTCGGTTACGACCCAATCACCTACGTGCTCGGGCGCGGAGCGCTCTCGGCTGCAGGCGTGGCCTTCGGCCTCAAACCCGGCGATGTCGCCGCCCGGGTCAACTTCTGCACGCTCGACGACGCCGGCAACGTGACCGACCGCAGGGCCGGGCGCATACCGACCGAAACCAACGAACGCCTGTGCCGGATGATCACGGAAAATGTCGGGTTGCCTCACGGAGTACAGGCGTTCATAACCACCGAGCAAGAGCACAGAGCCCTTTTGGTGCTGCGCGGGTCGCATCTGAGCGCCCTGATCAAGGACACCGATCCTCAGGACGTCGGCGTCCCACCGCACCCGCCGACGCCCGTGGGCCCCGAAGCGACCTCGACTGCGACGGTAGTGGAGGCCTTTTTGGACCAGGTGCGCAAGATTCTGCACGGCGAGCAGGCCAACTTCCTGCTGCTGAGAGGATTCGACACCCATCGGGAGCTGCCCAGTTTCCACGATAGGTATCAGCTCAAAGCGCGCGGGATTGCTGCCTACCCTATGTACTTGGGCCTGTCGCGACTGGTGGGGATGGACACCGCTCCGGCCAAGGCCAACTGGGACGAGGAGATGGCCGAGCTGGAGGCCTCGTGGGACGACTACGACTACTTCTTCGTGCATTTAAAGGGCACCGACTCGGCGGGAGAGGACGGCGACTTCGAACGCAAGTGCGCCGCGATCGAGCAGGTCGACGGGACCCTGGACCGCGTTCGGGCGCTGAACCCGGATGTACTCTGCGTTACCGGAGATCACAGCACGCCGGCGCCGCTTAAACGCCATTCGTGGCACCCGGTGCCCTTTGTCATGTGGGGCCCGACCGTAGGCGTAGACTCGGTAACCAGGTTCAACGAGGAGTCCGCCCGGGGCGGAAATTTCGGCAACCAGCTTGCCAAGGATCTTATGACTTTCATGCTGGCCGCGGCGGGGCGACTGAGGACCTACGGCGCCTAACCCCGGCCCGGGCTCGGGTGCTAACCGAGCGCGGTAGCCCAACGCTGCACAACCGACGCGAGGCGTGCCGCGACCTCCACCTCACCGATCGCCACCCAGTCGGGGGCGGCTTTACGGGAAACCTTCAGGCTGTGATCGCCCCCGGGCACCGTATACACCGTCGCCTCGCCCGCCAGACCGGGCAAGCACCGCTCAAAGGTCGCCGGGTCACAAAACGGATCATTGGTACCCTCCAGGAACAACGTGGGCACCGAGATCTGCGGCCAGTGTTCCACCCGGGGGCGGGAAGGATCGCCCGGGCGATGCAGCGGATACGAGTACAGCAGCAGACCCGCTGCATCCAAGCCTTGAGCGACGGCCAGCGATGCCACCCGCCCCCCGTACGACCTGCCGCCGAGAACCCAGGGGCTTTTGCCGAGACGGTTCCGTGCATCCCGCACGGCGCCGCAGAATCCGGCGACGCTGTCTTCGGCCTTGGGTGGGGTCTTACGCCCCGCCGCCCGATAGGCAAGATCCATTCTAAGCACCAAGAAACCGAGGTCCGCCAAGGCGCCGCCCAGTGCCTTCAGGCCCGGCGTATCCAGAGAACCTCCGGCGCCGTGCGTTAGAAGAAACGCCGGCGAGCGGACCGCTCCCTGGGGCCGGTCCATCTCTGCGGGCACCTCAGCCGGGCCGCGACTCAGGCCGGTTTGCAACATTTGTCGGGCACTCACGACTGGCACCCCGGACAGTAAAACGTGGAGCGATTTGCCCACCGGCCCCTCACTATCCTCTCCCCGCAGCTCCGGCAAGGCCTGTCCTCGCGTCCGTAGACGGCCAGCCTGTCTTGAAACCCGCCCAGAGAACCCTCCAGATCCCGGTACGCCTCGTCCCGCATCGAGGTACCCCGCAACAGGATCGCTCGTTGCAGGATCTGCGGAACAGCTGTATGCAGCCGCCGCCCCTCTGCACCCGTAAGCTCGTCGGCGGGGCGGTCGTAACGGACCCCGGCGGCGTGCAGTGCCTCGTCGGTGTAGATATTGCCCAACCCGGCGATGAACTCCTGGTTCATCAACAGATGCTTTATCCGGCCTCGGTGCGACGCGAGCATCCGCGAGAACTCGGCCGGCGGCGGCCACCCCCCCAACGGGTCTACGCCCAGGTGCGCCAAGTCTTTGGGCACGATACCGTCGAGCGGCGAGACAAACATCTCACCAAAGGAACGGGGGTCAACCAGGCGCAGCTGTCGAGAGTCGCTCAGGTCTATAGCCACATGGGTATGCGGGGGATAAGCGTCGCCGCGCGCCGCGAGCATAAGCCGTCCCGACATACCAAGATGGACAACCAGCGCAATGGGTCGCTCCAGGAACAAAATTAAAAACTTGCCCAGCCGGCCGAGTTCGGCCAGGCGGGCGCCGGCAAGCTGCTCGCCGAACTCCACCGGGCCGTGCCGGCGTAGAATCCTCGGCGCGTTGGGAGTGTCTCGCACCCGGACGCGAGCCACCGTGCGACCCAAAAGATGAGGCTCGAGGTCTCGCCGGTAGGTCTCCACCTCAGGAAGTT
>JAHWKV010000148.1 GCA_019347725.1 Actinomycetota bacterium | reverse complement strand
CCCGTCCATGCAGTTCCACGTCCAGGGCGTCGATCTGGGGAAGGCCATGGAGGCCGGCCTCGGGCAGCTCTCCGAGAAGATGACGGAGGCCCTGGAGGGGGACGACTACGAGCTGACCCGATCCGGGGGAGCGACGATCCCGACGGGGCGTCCGGGGGAGGCGATCGGCGCGATGACGCGGATCGCCCGCCCCGACGGCGACCCGCCGGACGGGACACACCCCGTCGATCTCACCGAGGCCGGCGAGCCGGTGAATGCGGGAGCAGTGCACTTGGAGCTAAATCCCCTTTCCAACCCGCAGACACAGTCCTCGACGATCGAGCTGGAAGAGGTCGAAGCCGGGGTTTACGAAGCTACGGCTCCCAATATTTCAAACCCGGGAAGGTATGGGGCCACGGTCGTGGTCGAAGACGGCGCCGCCTCTTTTGAGGTCCCGCTGGAGTTCTCCACCAAGCTAACCGAGTTTACGGTCCGCACCAGTGAGACCGAGGGGCAGCCGACGCTGTACACCGTGGTGAATGCAGACGGCCAACAACTGCAGCTGTATGCGGATCCCGACGCCCCCGGGCGCTCGGAGCTGCATCTGACCTTCTACGACAGCGCCGGTCAGGAGCTTGCGCTCGACGACATCGTGGCCATCGCCGTCTACGAGGATTCGGGAGCCAACCTGGCAACTCGACGGTTTGGACCCGGACACTTTGTCGCGGACATCACCCTTAAGGAGGGCGACTACTTATTTGACGCAGTTGCCATAACCGAAGATCAACAGCGACTACGCTTTGCCGTGGAGGTGAACATTTCTCAATGATGCCCCAAAGTAGTTCCAGATGGAGTTCGAGGTTGATTCTCGGCGGCCTTACCTGCCTTCTCGCCGGACTCGTCCCCATACCGGCCGCCGCCCATCCCTTAACCGGCGGGCCCGCTACCCCCACTCAGGTGTGGGTTACCGTCATCGGTGCGGTCGTGACGCTGGCCGGCGTGGCGATGGCACTGATGTCGTCGCGCGACTCGGAGTTCATCGCGGCCAACCGCAAGATATTCCGCAACGGCGGCTTGGTGATCGGTGCCGTCGGGCTGTTGGGTTTTCTGATAGGCCCCGGTCTCATAGGGCCAACGGGCTGCGATGAGCGGCCCATGACGGGAGCGAACCTCACCATCCTCAGCCCATCTCAGGGCGAGACCTTCGATACCACCGAGGTGCCGGTATCCCTGGAGGTGGAGGGCGGCGAGATCGTGTCTATGGCCACCACCGAGAACGTCGAAGGTGAGGGCCACGTGCACATATCGCTGGACGGCAGCCTCACCTCCATGTTGGGCGAGGCCGAGCAAACCATCACCGTTGAGCCCGGCGAGCACGAACTAGAGGTTGAGTACGTGGCCAACGATCACGCGCCGTTTTGTACACGAATAGTCGATCGCACGCAGTTCTCGGTCGAGACGGGCGCAGAATAGCCGCGCGCAGCCTTATGGCGGCAAGGTCAAGGGCGTCAAGCCCCCCGGCCGTGCGGTAACCTGGGTCGCATGACGGTACCTCGACCGCCTAAGGCGGTAACTTTCGATTGCTGGTCGACATTGATCTCAGATCGCAACTGGGAACAGACCATGCGCCGCCGGCAAGAGTCGCTGGTCTGGATCGCCGCCAAGGGAGGCATCGAGTTGACGGCCGAAAGCGCCCAGAAACTCATAGATGTCGCCTGGCAGCAGCACATTGCCTCGTGGCGCCACGGCGGAGTGTTCGGCGCTCGTGGAGCCGCAGACTGGATATGGGCACAGCCCGAGATGGGTTTGGCGGACGACCCGGATCACGCTCTAAGAGATGAGCTGGCCGACCGACTCACCTTCGCTATTGAGGACGCCACTACGGGGGAAGGGACGTACGTTTTGCCCGGAGCGGTCGAGGCTATCGAGGCCATAAGAAAAGCCGGGGTGGCGACCGCTTTGGTGTGCGACATAGGTTTCACCCCCGCTCGCTTTGTACGTAAATTCCTGGCGAACAACAATATCGAGCTGGACCACTACTTCTTCTCCGACGAAGTTGGAGCTCCCAAGCCCCTGGCGCCGATCTTCGAGGCCGCTCTTGTCGCCACCGGAGCGCAGCCGGATCAGGCCGTGCACATCGGGGATCTTCGCCGCACCGACATCGCGGGGGCGCGCAACGCCGGCATGGGGTCGATTCGATACACGGGCATCCACGATGACCAGTGGCATCCGGAAGAATCGCAGGGCGAGGAAGCCGATGCAGTCCTCACCCACTGGTCACAGCTGACGGATCTACTAGGGATCTAGATGCCTTCCCGGGCCCGTTCGATGGTCTTCGCCGTCGCTATCATCGCCGCACTTGCGTTCGGACTTACCACTCTCAACGAATCCGACGAGCCTGCATCGGGCTCCGACCAGCTCGACCAGGTAGCGGAGACTTTGCCGGAGCCGGAGCCCGATGCCCGCTTGATATCCAACGAGACCGACGGCTCCGAAGCCAAGATCACCTATCGACTCCCACTTGCCTCCGACCCTGCCGTCGTGGCGCAGAACCTAGCAGGAGAACTCGAGGATCAGGGCTGGTCCGCAGACGAGCCACGGCTGATCGACCCTTCCGGGGAATCGACTGAGGCACTGTTCATCGCTACCCGCTCCGACTACAAAGCCACGGTTAGGGCGACCAGCGAGCCGACCGATTTCACGGTGACGATCACCGTGACTCCGGCTACCCCTCAAGCGGCTCCCTAAGGGACCGTTTAGAAACGACCGTGAATGGCCTGGTCGACAAGAAAGAGAGCGAGGATCGCCAGGCCGCTCGGAATAATCGCCTTGGCGTTAAAGCCCTCGCCCGCCTGTCGCCGGCCGAACAGCATCGGCCCGCCGAGCTTCACCAAGACGTAACTGCCCCAAAGTAGCGCTGCAATCAGCAGCAGCACGTGAAGCGCCTGATCGACGGCGCCCGGAATTCTCGTGACAGCAGGGGCTAGCCGGCGGCCGCCTCCGCCTTGCGGCGGGTCGCCAGGTCGATCAGGTACCGGCGCAACTGCTCGGTCCCCTCGCCGGTACGGGCACTTACGAACATAGTTTCCACGCCGGGGTGCACGCCATCCAGGTGGTGCTTGAAGAGCTCCAGGTCGTAGTCCAGATGCGGCAGCAGGTCGATCTTGTTGCAGATGACCAGCTCGCAGGCCCGAAACATCAGGGGATACTTGACCGGTTTGTCCTCGCCCTCGGTAACCGAGGCGACCATGATCCGAACGTCCTCGCCCACCTTGAACTCGGCGGGGCACACCAGGTTGCCGACATTCTCGATGATCAGCAGGTCGATGTCGTCCAAGGGCAGCTCGTGCAAGGCGGAGCGCACCATATTGGCGTCCAGGTGGCACTCTCCCCCGAAGCCGTTGTCGGTTTGGATCTGGACGACGGGAATGTGCAGGTGCGACAGACGGTCGGCATCGAGGCTGCCCTGGACGTCGCCCTCCAGGACGCCCACGCGCACCCCCTCCATGTCCGTCAGAACCTTCTGCAGCAACATGGTTTTGCCGGCACCGGGGGCGCTCATAAGGTTGACCACCATTACCCCGGAGCGGTCGAAATCCGCGCGGTTGGCCTGGGCGAGGGTCGTGTTTGCGTCCAGGGCGTCCTCGACGACCCTTACTTTGGTGCGGTGCATACCTCGTCCTCCTCCACTTCGATAGATTCGACCTGAAACTCCTCACCGCTTAGCACCTCGACGACCCCGGTAACACAGGCGGGACAGCGAAAGGTTGGGAAGTCCGGCTCCCACCGCTCGCCGCAACCGGTACAGTGCAGCCGTGCCGGAACAATCTCGATCTTAAGCTGAGCGCCCTGCATAAGCGTGTCGCGGGTCACAATGTCGAAGTAGAACAACAGGGAATCGGGAACCACCTGACGGAGCTTTCCGATCGTGAGGTTCACGACCTTGACCGGCCGGCCCTTGGCGTGCTTCTCCACGGTGGCTGCAACGGCGCTGCTGAGGGCCATCTCATGCACGGCGGTAAGCCTCCTTAGGAAGATGCGAATTCGGCCTGCAGGTCACGCACGGTGCTGAGCACCAACTCGACGGCACCGTCGACGGCGACCTCCTCCCGGGCACCCGCTATCTCATGTATCTGATTATCCTGGTCACCGCAGGGAACGAGACCACCCGCAACGCCATGAGTCATGGTGTCGGTGCGTTCGCCGACCATCCCGACCAGTGGCAACGGCTCCGCGAGGACCGCGGCTTGCTCGACTCGGCCGTCGAGGAAGTGCTGCGCTGGTCCAGTCCGATCCTGTACTTCCGCCGCAACGCCATCGAGATCG
>JAHWKV010000147.1 GCA_019347725.1 Actinomycetota bacterium | reverse complement strand
CTGCCCGGGCCAGCCGCAGCACGCTCATCGTGGCCTCCGTACCCGAGTTGACCAGCCTGACCATGTCGATCGCCGGCAGGGCGTCAGCGATCATTCTGGCCAGGCGCGTCTCGTTCGGTATGGGCGTTCCAAAGGAGGTGCCCTTGGCGGCGGACTTCTGCAAAGAGGCGACCACCTCCGGGTGTGCGTGGCCCAGGATCAGCGGGCCCCAGGAGCTGAGCATGTCGAGGTACCGGTTGTCATCCAGGTCGGTGACCCATGCGCCGCTTCCCGACCGCATGAATACCGGGGTACCGCCCACAGAGCCAAATGCCCGTACGGGGGAGGAGACTCCGCCGGGCATGATCTGCGTCGCCTCCTGGAACGCTTGTTCGGACTTGCTGAGATTCATGGTCTCCTTACACGCTCGTCCACCCGGCCGCGTCCAGCGCATGGTACGTGATTACGAAGTCGGCGCCGGAGGCCACCATCGATCCAATGATCTCCAGCGCCGCCGACCGCTCATCCATCCAACCACGTTCGGAGGCGGCTTTGACCATGCCGTATTCGCCGCTGACGTTATATGCGCTGAGCGGTACATCGAATCGCTGCCGGATTTGGTGAATGAGGCTGAGGTTTACCAGCGCAGGTTTGACCATCACGATGTCTGCCCCTTCATGCAGGTCCCGCTCTACGCTTGCCAGGCCCTGCCGGTAGCTGTGGGGATCAATCTGATAGCTGCGGCGATCCCCGAAGGCCGGGGCGGATCCAGCCGCGCTACGAAACGGACCGTACATGGACGAGGCGAACTTGGCGGCGTAGGACATGATGCCGGTCTCGCTGAAGCCGGCGTGGTCCAAAGCGTTTCGGATGGCGCCGACCCGGCTGTCCATCATGTCCGAGGGTGACACGAAGTCGGCTCCGGCCTCGGCCTGTGCGACCGCGGTGCGGGCGATAACCTCCACCGACGCGTCGTTATCCAGCCGGCCGTCTTGCACAACGCCGCAGTGTCCGGTGTCGGTGAAGGCGCACAGGCAAGTGTCGGCGAAGATGACCAGGCTCGGTGCGGCCTGCTTGATGCTTGCCACGGCCTGCTGGGTCGGACCGTCGGAGGCGAAGGCTCTGGACGCCGCCGGGTCCTTGGTCCCGGTAACCCCAAAGATTAAAACGCCCGGAATTCCCAGGGACTCCGCTTGTTTGGCGATTTGAGCGACCTCGGCGGCGGGCCAGTGATAATGACCGGGGAGGGATGCCAGTGGCTGCTTGGTCTTCAACTCCTCGGAGACAAAGATGGGAAGCACCAGGCGGGATGGCTCGAGCCTGGACTCAGACACAAGGCGCCGGATCCCCGAAGAGTGCCGCAGCCTGCGTAGGCGCTTGGGTTGCATCATGCCGAGTCGGTCACCGATGGGCTCCATGCCGGCCTGTCTTTTTCGAACTCGGATATATCGCCGGCTCGCTGCAGGGTAAGCGCTATGTCGTCCAGACCGTTCATCAGCCGGTACTGCGCGAAGTCGTCGAGCGGGAACGGTGCCGTAATGCCGGCCCAGTCCACCGTTACGGTCCGCTCGGCTACGTCGATGGTGATCACGGTGGCGGGATCCTGCTTCACTGCATCTTCGATCGCTTGCGCTTTCTCGGGGTCCAGCTGCACGGCCAGCAAGCCGTTCTTTAGGGCGTTCGCCCGGAAAATGTCGGCGAAGCTGGCGGAGATAACGGCGTAGAACCCCGCCTCTTCCAGGGCCCACACGGCGTGCTCCCTGGAGGAACCACAGCCGAAATTGGAGCCGGCCAGCAAGATGGAGGCCCTTTTGTACTCGGGCCGGTTCAAAACAAAGTCCGGATCCTCCCTCCACGCCGAGAAAAGACCCGCGCCGAACCCGGTACGCTCGATGCGCTTGAGCCAGGCTGCCGGAATGATCTGGTCTGTGTCGACGTTGCTGCGCTCCAGGGGTACGGCGGTGCCGACGACTTTAGTTACGGGTTCCACGTGAGATCATCTCCCCGGTTCTTTAGCTTCCGTTCAAGTCGCTCGGTGAGGCAAAGTGCCCGGCGATCGCCGTGGCCGCAGCTACCGCCGGGGAGACCAGATGGGTCCTTCCGCCTTTGCCTTGCCTTCCCTCAAAGTTTCGGTTGGAGGTCGACGCACAGCGCTGACCGGGCTGCAGCTGGTCCGGGTTCATGCCCAGGCACATTGAGCACCCGGCGCCCTCCCGCCATTCGAACCCGGCTTGAGTAAAGATCTTGTCCAGGCCCTCAGCTTCCGCCTCCGCCTTAACCTTCATGGATCCCGGGACCACCATAGCCTTGACGCTGTCGGGTACGTGGTGCCCGGCTACCACCTCGGCGGCGGCTCGCAGGTCCTCCAAGCGCGAGTTGGTGCACGAGCCTATGAACACCTGGTCGACGGTGATGTCCCGAATGCGAGTACCGGGCTGCAGCGCCATGTAATCGAGCGCCCGGCGGGCGGCTTCCTTGAGCGCCGGGTCCGTGTAGTCCTCGGGATCCGGCACCTGGTCCTCGAGCCCTACCGTCTGGGCCGGGTTCGTTCCCCAGCTGACATAGCGGCGCAGGTTGGCGGCGTCGATGACGACTTCCCTGTCGAACTTGGCGTCCGGATCGGTCGTCAGCGACCGCCAGTCTTCGAGCGCGGCCTCCCACTCAGCCCCCTTGGGTGAATAGCGGCGGCCCTCCAGCCAGGCGTAGGTCGTGTCGTCGGGCGCTATCATTCCGGCTCGGGCACCGCCTTCGATCGACATGTTGCACACGGTCATACGGCCTTCCATGGACAGCGAGCGGATGGCTTCGCCCCGATACTCGATGATCGAGCCGGCGCCGCCCCCGGTGCCCATGTGAGCGATGATGCCCAGGATTACGTCTTTGGAGGTCAGGCCCTTGGGCAGCGTGCCGTTGACCGTGACCGCCATTGTCGCCGGTTTTACCTGGGCCAGGGTCTGGGTGGCCAGCACATGCTCGACCTCGCTGGTGCCGATGCCGAAGGCCAGCGCGCCGAAGGCGCCGTGCGTGGAGGTGTGGCTGTCCCCACAGACGATGGTTATGCCCGGTTGAGTAAGACCCAGCTCCGGACCAATCACGTGAACGATGCCCTGTCCTGGATGGCCCATGGGCAGCAGCTTGACTCCGAACTCCTTGCAGTTATGGCGCAAAGCTTCGATCTGTTTGGCGGAGATCGGGTCGGCCACCGGCTTGTCGATGCCCATCGTTGGGACGTTGTGATCCATGGTTGCCAGCGTGAGGTCGGGCCTACGGACGCGGCGCCCGGCCAGCCGCAGGCCTTCAAACGCCTGTGGAGAGGTCACCTCATGTATCAGATGAAGGTCGATGTAGAGCAGATCGGGCTCCCCAGGCGCCGAACGCACCACGTGGCGGTCCCAGACCTTCTCGGCCATTGTTTTTGCCATGCGCGTCTGTTGTGCTCCTTAGATGGTCAATGGTCAGTATTCAAGTGTAGTTGGTCCGGGCGGGCGCCGGCCGATGAATATTTCCCGAGGCTCCCGGTCCTCGGATGTCTTTTCGTCGACCGATTCAGCCTCAAAGCCGGCTTCGCGGATGAGTCTCAGCCAGGCGTTCCTGTCAAACAGGCCGGTCTTGTGGCTCTGGTGCAGGGCGGAGGTCGTTCCGTCGGCTTCCCTAAGGAGGAAGGCGTACTCGGTTACCACAGAGGTGTCGGTCGGGTCCGGGTCCCAGGTCCAAGCCAGGTATCTGGCGCCGCGTCGTCCAGATCGTCGGTGCCCCCGTGCTCGGTTGACGGCTGATAGCTTTCCCGAGTGTGGTCCGGGACGAAGATGGCCAGTCCCTCCGGGTTGCAGTGCGTGTAAACGGTCTGGATGGCTTGGCTAAGGTCGTGCTCGGTCAGCATGTAATCGACGGCGTCATGTACGAAGACGGCTTCGAACTGCCGGTCCAGCCGGACGGTGCGTAGATCTCCGCATACGTGCACGCAGTCGGGGTTAAGCCGGCGAGAGACCTCGAGCATGGGATCAGAATTATCGATCAACGTCATGTTGAAGCACGACTTAAGGTGGGAAGCGTTGTTTCCGCCGCCGGACCCCAACTCTAGGACGTCGCGTACGTGGTTCGGCGCCGTCCTAATCTGGCTGAGGACGAACGCGGCCTCCTCCTCGCAGTCGCCGGGCGGTGATACGAGCCGCCACCATGGGGCAATCTCGCTGTAGAAGTCACGGTTTTGGGCAGAAGCTCTTACCATCGCACTCTCCGCGGTTGTCGGCCGGGGCTGTCGATCTTATCCCGGGTACTATTTGTCGGCAGCCACGCGAGGCGTGAGTAGAAGCCGGTGCCCGGTTGGCTACTTTTGCAAGGGAGGCTAGGATCGGCTAA
>JAHWKV010000146.1 GCA_019347725.1 Actinomycetota bacterium | reverse complement strand
TCCTTGATAGGTCTCGCCTATCGCTTGACCTACCCAGCGAAGGGGTTAGGAAACCTCGTCCCTGCCCCGGCGAGCCGTCGCCTGCTGTTCGGCTGTGGGGTGCCAAAACTCCGATTTTCTTCGAACTTAGGCACTCGTAGGGTTTTCATAACGGCCATTCTGGCGTTGCTGGATCCATCAGAATCGATGCCCAGTTCAGCCTCGGCTTGCCGCAAGAACGAGTCCGCTGCCTCGGTCCACTGATCTGACGCGGCGGTGATCAAAGTTGCGCACTGGGTAACGGGGCCGTAGAGCGGGAGCATGACACGCCTGTAAGCGCTTGAAGTCGAGGGGTGGCTAGCCTTTACGCCGAACTGGTTGAATCTCTCTGCAATTGGTCGCCCAAGAATACGGCATATACTCACTGTTACAATCCGGTAGGTCGCATAGGCTTTGTCGTCTCGCCTGAGCAAGGCGAGGTAGCGGATGCAAGAGGCGTTCGCGCCTGTAGGGCGGCGGTGAGGAACGGATTATGCAACTCATCATCTTCCTAACGCTTGCCTATTTGGCTATCTGGGTTTCCTAGGCCTGCGCCACGCGACGCGGGCAGCAGTGGACGGGGGGGAGGCGGACTCTCCACGGCAGCTCCTACTGCTACGTCTGCGGCGAGCCTAACGGTAGCGTCCAGGGCTGTCACATTTCTGCGGTCGCGCGGCGCGGCGCGGCAATTAAGGGTGGCTATCAGATGCGAAATGGGATGGTGAAACGCTGGCGCTGGGAGGGCTACGTCTACGACCGAAAAGCGGGTTCCTGTCAACGACCTGTCGAACGCAAAGTGGGTGAGACTGAAGGCGGCTTACGGCAATGCTTGCGCGTACTGCGGTGCGACCGGGGTGGCTCTGGAGAATGAGCACAAGATTCCCCTATCCCGCGGCGGCGCCAACAACGCCGCGAACATCGTTCCCGCCTGCAAGCAGTGCAATCTACGTAAGTGGATCCTCACGGACGAAGAGTATCGTAGCAGCCGACGCGATGATTCGGAGCGTGAACGTCTACTCAAGTCGAAGTCGGGCGAGGCTACAGTGAACTTCCCCCACATGCCGCCAGTACCTGCTAAGCGCGCCGAGCGATCGGTTAGCGGTCTGTTGGCCCGGCTCGCTCCCAGAAGGAGAGAGCACAAGGCTGAACTCGGAACCGAAACTGGTGGTATTGAAGAGCCGCCCGAAGCATAGAACACCAAAGGCATCGCACGAAACGAAGAGTTGTATCTCAAACGATTGGTTGTCTGTGGGTGCCAAAATTCAGATTGCGCCTTTTTGGTGGGAGGGCCGCTGTCATGCTGTCATAACAGCAACTCTGGTAAGCGTTTAGCTTCTTGCCGTCGTCCTAGTAAATAAAGGAGGATGGTAGCCGTGCCTGGAGGTCTGGCAGGCTGGAGCGGGTTTCAATACCGCTTGAGTTGATGCGCTTGTCCCACAAGCGGGTGCGTTGGTTAAATAAGTAAGATGGCTCTCGTTTTTGAACAACAGGTCTTTATGTTCTCGGAAGACGGCAAGCTCTATGTGACGGACGTGAGAGCGCTACGCGATTCGTAGGAACACTTCGCATGACCGCCACAGCTTCGGATCCGAATCTTTGGCGAAGACGCCGCTTGCCACTACTCCTTACGATCGCCTCACTGACTATCGCGTCTGTTGCGTGTGGACAGGTTGAGGAAAATGCGAACTCTGCGACGGTGTCGGATGAACGCGAAAAGTGTGATCCCCGTGTGTATGACGATGGAGCCATA
The DNA here is from genome assembly GCA_019347725.1 of Actinomycetota bacterium. Classification (GTDB taxonomy): domain Bacteria; phylum Actinomycetota; class CADDZG01; order JAHWKV01; family JAHWKV01; genus JAHWKV01. Next base: position 2,579 of record JAHWKV010000146.1, on the reverse strand, counting down.
AAGGGCACCGTCGCCGAGGAAGAACTGTGGGGTCTTCCGATTGGTCCGTCGTGGCCTCCAGAAGTAGGTGAGCCTTTGAAATTCGTGATTCGTATGACAGGTTCCGGCGACATATCCGTGCATGCCGTTGATCCCAATGGATCGGTTCATGAACCTGATCGTCCTCCCAAGAGGCACGTGGGCAGCAATTGGGACCGACCCGGGGCTGAGTGGGGTACTGGGTTCACGTTCGATCAGCCGGGCTGCTGGAGGATTGTGGCCGAGAGAGGGAGGCCGAAGGTTTCTTCACAGTGCCCGTCTCCTCCTGACTGGACCGTAGCGCAAGGCACCCGGTCAAGATGGCGTCGAATTGAGGTGCTCGCCGTGCCGCGGGAGTTCGTCTTGCGAGCCGATGGTGAAGATGATGGCGGCCCGCTTACGAAAGCCGGGAACTCCCCGGTGCCCGTCACGACGCTTCATTTCCGCGTCCAGGCAGCCGGCGCACAGCTCCAAGCGGAAGCGCACCTTCTCTACCTGGTACAGGACCTCCTTACCGGCCTGGTCCGGTACAGCCTGTCCACACGAGTCACACAGAATCAGGGTAGAGTCACAGTGCATGGTTCATGCCCCTTCCTCGACGGCTTCTATTCGCCTAGGAAGTATTTTAGCGCTTCGTACCTGGTTGAGGCGCCGGAGCCGATCAGGCTGCCCATGGCTCCGGAACTGCGTCGCTTCTGCTCGGAATCGGGCTGCTGTTTGAAAGCCGCCGCCGCCCTGGCTTGGTGACCGGTTCATATCGTCGAACCGATCACCAAGCCCGTTATGTCTATTGGGCGAGGTCGAAGCGATCGAGGGTCATGACCTTGTCCCACACAGCCACGAAGTCACGCACGAACTTTTCCTTTGCGTCCTCGGATGCGTAGACCTCCGCAATGGCTCGAAGCTGAGAGTTCGAACCGAAAACGAGGTCGACGGCGGTGCCGGTCCATTTCAGCTCGCCCGTAGAACGTTTCCGACCTTCGAAAACCTCTTCAGACGAGGCGGATGGTGTCCACTCTAGGCTCATGTCAAGCAGGTTGGCGAAGAAGTCGTTGGTCAGCGTCTCCGGCCGATCAGTGAACACGCCGCTTTCGGCCTGTCCGGTGTTGGCATTAAGGGCCCGCATGCCCCCGACCAGAACCGTCGTCTCGGGAGCGGTCAGCGTCAACAGATTGGCCCGGTCCAGCAGCAACTGCTCCGGCGGCATCTTCATTCCCGACTTTACGTAGTTGCGGAAGCCGTCTGCGGCCGGCTCCAGCGCTGCAAACGACTCTACGTCGGTCTGCTCCTGCGAGGCGTCCGTGCACCCGGGCGCGAATGGAACCTGTACATCGTGGCCGGCATTTTTCGCTGCTTGTTCGACGCCCGCGCACCCGCCCAGGACGATCAGGTCGGCAAGTGAGACCTTCTTTCCTGCGGACTGCGAGCTGTTGAAGTCCTGCTGAATCCCCTCCAGCGTCTGCAATACATTGGCCAGTTCGGCCGGTTTGTTGACCTCCCAGTCCTTTTGCGGCGCAAGGCGAATTCGTGCCCCGTTGGCTCCACCGCGCTTGTCGGTGCCTCGGAAGCTTGCCGCCGACGCCCATGCAGTTGAGACCAGCTGGGAGACGGAAAGTCCCGACGCAAGCAGCTTGCTCTTAAGGGCGGCGATGTCCTGCTTATCGACCAGTTCATGGTCGACCTCGGGGACGGGGTCCTGCCAAGGCTGCGGCTCCGGAACCCACGGACCGAGGAAGCGCGAGACGGGTCCCATGTCGCGGTGCAACAGCTTGTACCACGCCTTTGCGAAGGCGTCTGCGAGCTCATCTGGGTTTTCGTGGAATCGCTTGGCGATCGGCCCGTAGATCGGATCCACCTTCAGCGATAGGTCCGTCGTCAGCATCATCGGGGCGTGACTCTTCGACGGCTCGTGAGCGTCCGGCACGGTGCCCTTGGCCGAGACATCCTTCGGCGTCCACTGGTTGGCACCTGCGGGGCTGGTTGTCAGCTCCCATTCGAAGTTGAACAGGTTGTCGAGGTAGCCGTTGTCCCACTTCACCGGCTCTTGGGTCCATGCGCCCTCCAGCCCACTGGTCATGGTGTCGGGGCCCTTGCCGCTGCCGGACGTGTTCTTCCAGCCCAGGCCTTGCGCGTGTACGGGGCAAGCCTCGGGTTCCGGACCGACGTACTCGGGATCGACTGCGCCGTGGCACTTGCCGAACGTGTGGCCGCCGGCGATGAGCGCAACGGTCTCCTCGTCGTTCATCGCCATGTTGTGGAAAGTCTCACGCAGTTCGCGGGCGGAGGCCAGCGGATCGGCGCTCCCGCCTGGCCCTTCCGGATTGACGTAGATGAGGCCCATCTGGATCGCAGCCAGCGGATGCTCCAGCTCCAGCTGCTCTTCGGGCAGGATGCGTGTTTTGTTGTCGGGGTGCCCGACGAATTGCTCTTCGGAGCCCCAATAGATGTCGCGCTCCGGCTCGAACACGTCCCGGCGCCCGCCGCCGAAGCCGAAGATCGGGCCGCCCATGTCCTCGATCGCGACGTTGCCGGCGAGGATGAAGAGGTCGGCCCAGCTGATG
>JAHWKV010000145.1 GCA_019347725.1 Actinomycetota bacterium | reverse complement strand
TGGCCGATCCCGGGCTCAGCGCCAGGGGTCCGCCCCCCAGGCCCGAGCCGCTCCGGGATGTCGGTACCACCTTAGCCGCAACCGCGTCCAAATCCACACCGACGGCTTGTAGCGCACGGGTAGCGAGTCCGCCCTGCTCGTGCAGCAGGCCAAGTAGGAGATGCTCGGTTCCCAGGTGGTCGGCGCCCAGTCGCCTCGCCTGTTCGTGGCTGGTGGTTATGGTTTGCCGTGCTGCCTGTGTGAAGCGCCTGACGGGAGGCGAGCCGGTGACCCTGCGCAACAGGTTCCTCGAGCCCCGGGCCGGCGGTTCTTCCAGCGGTGGTAGCCCCAGCGCCACCAGTTGGTCCGAGAGGTCCACGGGCCCCCGCTCTGGGTCGGTGAAGCGCTGCTGCGCCCCTTGCTTGGTAACGCCCAGCTGCTCGCCGATCTGCGACCAGGACAGCCCTGCCCGGCGTGCGTCCTGGACGAAGTAGTCGAGCAGCTGCTCGGTGAGCATGCCGACTTGGCTGGCAAGCGCCCCGGCTTCCTGCACGCGCTCGAGTTCATCGTCATGTTGAGCTCGGCGCCGGACCACTTCAATTAAATCCTGCAGGGTAAGGGGCTCGGCGATCATGCGTCAAGTGTAAATTGACGGAGGATGGATAGTAAAGCAGGGCGGGAAACATGGGAGTGCCGACTAGGGGTAAAGTCGCGTAACGTGATCAGCAGGAAGCCGTCTTGGGCGGTAATCAAGCCGCCGCCCAGCTCTTTTTTCCGAGCCATCTCTTCTCACCCTAAAGCCGACTCGATCGACCCGGCCCGGGCCCTCAGGCAGCACGGGGATTACCAAGAGACTCTGGAATCCCTGGTGGACCGGTTGGTGGTCATGGAACCTAACGAGCTTCACCCAGATTCTTGCTTTACGCAGGACGCCGCGGTTGTTCTGGGCTCGACGGCTTTGCTCGCCCGTTCGGGCATCGGCATCCGCAAGTCCGAGATTCCCGCGGTTCACAGGGTGTTGCGGAGCCTGGTGGACGACGTTCAACAGATTTCTCCCCCGGGCAGCCTCGAGGGCGGTGACGTGCTGTGCATCGGAAACACTCTGGTAGTCGGCCGGTCACGCCGGGCCAGCCAGTCGGGCATCGAAGCGCTGGCCCGTTTCGCCGAACCTCTCGGGTACAAGGTAGCGGCCGTGGACGTTCCGTCCGGTGTGTTGCACCTGTCCACGGCGGTAACGGCTGTCAGTGACCAGCTGGTGATAGGTCTGCCGGAGGTATTGCGCAGCTCAGTCTTCCGAGGCGTCGAACAGATACCAGTGGCCGACGGGCCGCTGGAGGCGTGCAACGTGCTGGTCATCGGAGATCACGCGATCGCCTCGGGTAAATACGCCGTCCACGATGTGCTCGAGCGCAAAGGCTTCACCGTGCATCGTCTTGACCTCAGCGAATTCGTAAAGGCGGACGCCGGACCCACGTGCTTGGCACTGCTGCCTCTAGCGTAGTACGGCGAGGTGTTCGACACTGTAATAGTGGGGCTTTGTGTGGCCGGCGGGTCGGGGCCCCGCTTTTAGCGTCGTGCTTTAATGGAAGCGTCTTGAGCTAGCGGGAGGTTGCATTTGACCGATAAAGGCAAGACTGCCACCGGGCCCCCCGCCGGGCCCGAAAAAGGCGATGCGCCGACGTCCACGGCACCCCCTCAGCGCCTGATCCCAGACGAGGTCCTCGATGCCCGGGCTGAGGCGCGGGGCGTCAAGGGAGTCTTTTACCGATTCCGGCCCCAGGCACCTCCACCGCAGATACCGCGGGAGATCCTCGACATCGTGCGGATGGTGCGAGCCCACCATCCCAAAGCGGATACCAGAGGCATAGTCAGGGCGTATGAGGTCGCCCATCTGGTGCACGAGGGCCAAAAGCGCAGGTCGGGCGAGGATTTCATCATGCATCCGATCGGCGTGGCCAGGCTGCTTGCCGAGCAGGGCATGGACGCCACTACGATCATCGCGGCCTTCCTCCATGACTCCGTTGAGGACACCTCGCTTGAGCTCTCGGAGCTGCGCACGATCTTCGGCGACGAAGTAGCTGAAATTATCGATGGGTTGACCAAGATCGATCGGATCAAGTTCCGGACCAAACAGCAGGAACGGGCCGACAACCTGCGCAAAATGATTGTGGCCATGGCCCGCGACATCCGGGTCCTGATTATCAAGCTGGCCGACCGTTTGCACAACATGCGGACCATCGATCCGCTGCCGCCCGAGCGCCAGAAGGTGATTGCCTCGGAAACGCTCGAGATCTACGCCCCCCTGGCCAACCGCCTGGGCATGCAGGAGATGAGAGCCGAGCTGGAAGACCTGGCCTTCAAGACCCTGCTGCCCAAGGTCTACGGAGAGATCCACCAGATGGTCATGGCCCGGCAGCCCGCGCGAGAGGAGCAACTGAAGCAAGTCATCGACCAGGTCAGCCAGAAGATGCGTGACCTCAGACTGAAGGCGGACGTGGTGGGCCGGCCGAAAACCTATTACTCCATCTACGAAAAGATGGCGCTGCGAGGCCGGGAGTTCGACGAGATCTTCGACCTTATCGGGGTTCGGGTGATCCTGGAAGCCAATGACCAAAAGTCCTGCTATGCGGCCGTCGGAGGTATCCACTCCCTGTGGAAGCCCATCCCGGGCAGGTTCAAGGATTACGTGGCGATGCCCAAGTTCAACCTCTATCAGTCGTTGCATACCACCGTGGTGGGGCCCGGCGGCAAGCCGTTGGAGATCCAGATCCGCACGGCCCAGATGCACCGCACCGCAGAGAAGGGTGTGGCGGCCCACTGGGCGTACAAGGAGGATCCGGAGCCCAGGCACAAGGACAGCCAGTCGGCTTGGATGCGCCGCATGTTGGAACTTCAGGACAACGAAAACGACACCGAGTTTCTCGACACCCTGCGGCTGGACCTATATAGCGACGAAGTTTTCGTCTTCACCCCCAAGGGGGAGGTGATCGAGCTTCCCAGAGGTGCTACCTCGATCGACTTTGCCTACGCCATCCATACCGAGGTGGGGCACCACTGCGCCGGCGCCCGGGTGGACGGCAAGCTGGCGCCTTTGTCGCATGAGCTGGCCTCGGGAGAGACAGTCGAGGTAATGACGTCCAAGAACGGCACTCCCAGCCGGGACTGGCTCGATGTCGTCGCCACGCCTCGGGCGCGCAGCAAGATCAAGCAGTGGTTCACGGTCCAACGGCGGGAGGAGGCTCTGGCCGAGGGCAAGTATCACCTGCTTAAGGCGTTGCGCCGGGCCAGCCTGCCGATTCAAAAAATGGTGGCGGACGGGACGCTGGAGGCGCTCGCCAAAGACCTGAACTACTCGAGCATGGACCTGCTGTACGTGGCCGTGGGAGAGGGCCGGCTCTCCGCCTCTACCGTCGTGAGACGAGCATCGAAGGCTCTCGGCGTCGAACAGCTCACGGAACCGGTCCGGCTTCCGGCCAAGGCGAAACCCAAGCCGACCTCCCTGAATGTGGTTCAGGTTGAGGGCATGGACGATATCTGGGTGAAGCTGGCCCGTTGCTGCATGCCGGTGCCGCTGGATCCAATTATGGGGTTCGTGACCCGGGGCCGTGGGGTATCGGTGCACCGAGCGGACTGCGTCAATGCGCAAGAGTTGGGCGAGGATGGCTCGCGAGTGGTGAAGGTGAAGTGGGATCCGAAGGTCTCGGGCACTTTCTCGGTGGAGATTCAGGTGGAGGCGTTGGACCGGCCGTAGCTGTTGCGGGACGTTTCCAGCAGCGTCTCCGACACGGGCACCAATATCCTGTCCGCGTGCATGTTTGGGTAGAAGGGGCTAAACCTGATTAGGTTCACCTTCGAGATAACCAACCCATCGCAATTGACCACTATCCTGAACATGCTTAGACGCGTGGAGGGCGTTTACGATGCCTACCGGGTGACTCCGCAAGCCCGGCCCGCTGTTACGTAGTAGTGAGACTAGTGCTTCAGAGGGTCTCGTCCGCCTCCGTGAACGTGGACGGCAGGGTTGTGGGGGAGATAGGCCGTGGGGTCCTTGCTTTGGTCGCTGCCGGACACGACGACGACGAGCAGACTGCCGCCAAGGCCGCTGCCAAGATCGCCGGTCTGAGGATCTTTTCAGACGGTGAGGGCAAGATGAACCGGTCGCTCCAAGAGGTCGGCGGGGCGGTGCTGGTGGTGTCGCAATTCACTCTGCTGGGCGACGTCTCCAAGGGCAGGCGTCCGTCATTCGTGAACTCCGCCCCGGGCCCGGTGGCCGAGCCGCTGGTGGAAAGGGTAGCCGGTGAGTTGACGGGTATGGGGGTGGAAGTAGCGCAGGGGCGGTTCGGGGCCGATATGCAGGTGGCGTTGGTCAACGACGG
>JAHWKV010000144.1 GCA_019347725.1 Actinomycetota bacterium | reverse complement strand
CGACGGCCAACACCGCGGCACGCAGCGGCGGCAGGACCTCCTCGACCCGCGTGTGGTCCTCCGCGATGACGGGGTTCAGCCGGACGAGAGCGTCGACGACTTCGGACTCGATGAGCACGGAGTCGCTCGTGCGATCCAGGTCGCGGCCGTGGACGTGCGTCCAACCCATGTCGGGTCCCGCGAGGCGTTCGACGATCCGGCGTGGGCGTTCGAGCCTCGGCTGCACGGACAAAGGGCTTGGGCGAACTGTGGGTACCGCGCTACGCATCTACTGTCGCCGGGCATGGACGAGATCGTCGTGCCGGGGTTGGAGAAGTTAAACGAGCGAGTCGTAGGGCTGAGCGCGGTGCTCGACGGAGTGGTGACGGGAGATTCTCCTCATCAAGAGTTCGTGGCGGTGGATCTGCTGTACTTGGACGGCAGGTCGCTGACCGGGCAGCCCTATTCACGACGTAGGGAACTTCTCGAGGCGGCCGTGGTTACGGGAGGTTCGCTCGGCGTTTCCACCTCAACACCGCAGGAAGGAAACGCTGTGCTCAGGGCCGCCTTGGACCTGGGGCTGACGGGGGTAATCGCCAAGGAGCGCGCCTCCAGGTACGAGCCCGGTCCCAGCGACCGTTGGGTGTCCATACCGTCCGAAGCTGAGGTCCCTTAGCGGACCCTTAGGAGGGCGCCGGGCCCTGATTGAAATGCCTGTTGAACCAAGCGATGGCTAACTCGGCCACCTTCTCCAGCGCCCCGGGTTCCTCGAACAGGTGCGTAGCGCCGGGGACGATCTCCAAAGAAACATCCGACCTGGTCATCGAGTCCTGGGCCTCTCGGTTTAACTCCAGCACTACAGCATCGTGGCCTCCTACGATCAGCAGGGTAGGAACCAGCACTTCGGGGAGGCGCTCCCGAGCGAGATCCGGGCGTCCGCCCCGGGAGACGGTGGCTCGAACCTCCTGCTCCATTTCGGCGGCCGCAATCAGGGCCGCCGCCGCTCCCGTGCTGGCCCCGAAGTAGCCGGTCGGCAGGCCGTCGAGCTCGGGAAGGGTCTTCGCCCACCGCGTAACCTCGACCAAACGCCGTCCGAGCAACCCGATATCGAACACGTTGGCGCGGTCGGTTTCTTCTTGTGGGGTCAACAAGTCAAACAGCAGGGTGGCCAGCCCTGCGTTGTTCATCTGCCGTGCAACGAACTGGTTGCGGGGACTGAGGCGGCTGCTCCCACTGCCGTGGGCGAAGATAACCAAACCTCGAGACTGTGCCGGAGCGGAGAGGTCGCCTTGCAGCTTTGCGCCCTGAACCTCGATTGGGTGAGGGGACCGGGACACCGGACCCTGTTGTATTCTGCCGCTGCTGCCGCTCAGGTTCATGGTGACCTCCTGACCTGGTGACCTTGGGTAATTCCCTCCCATTAAAATCTTCCCACGGTCACGCTCGACACGGCCGTGAGGCGGAAAGGATTTGGCGTTGGAGGTTAAAGAACTTCTGGCCGAGATCGACCGGTTACAGGTCGTCGATGTCAGGGAACAAGATGAGTGGGAAGCCGGCCACGTGCGCGGGGCTCTGCACCTTCCCCTGGATGAGGTGGCCTCGGAGCGTCACTCGGTGGATTGGGACAAGCCGGTGGTCACGGTTTGCAGGACCGGGGCTCGGAGCTCCGCTGCGGCCGACCTTCTACGTGAAGTCGGCGTCGACGCCTATAGCCTGAACGGCGGTCTTCGGGCCTGGGCTGCCGCAGGTCAGCCTCTGGTCGACTCCACAGGAGCGCAGGGCCGGGTGTTGGAGGAAACCGGTAGAGACTCAGGATCACCTGAGTTCAAGGATCTGCAGGGCAACTTGATCGAGGTCGCCTACGGGCTTCAGGAGCGCTTTGGAAATCGGGAACCTACCGACGCCGAGGCGCGCATCTTTATGCGTGTGTGGCTGCTGGCCAAAGGAACCCCGGAGGAGGAGATCGAGAAGATCCTTGACGACGATTCTGTCTAGAGTCGCCCGTCACACCTATGCACTTGCAGGATAATCCGAGGATTGGCCTAGTAAACTTAATATTTGTGACGCTGACTCCCCGCAAGTACATAGGTAGTTCGATTTATAATCTCTCGCATGACCTCGTACCGGATCGGCCACGCCGCGGAGCTTCTCAGCGTCAGCGTGGATACCGTCAGGCGGTGGGCGGACAGCGGCCGGCTTCCTACCACCCGTACCGAGGGCGGCCATCGGGTCGTCGACGGCCGTGACTTGGCCGAGTTTTTAGCCAGCACCGCAAACGCCGTCGAGGTCAAGCGCCTCAACCCCGAGTCGGCCCGGAACCGTTTTCCCGGAATTGTCACCAAGGTCATCAAAGATGGCGTAGCCGCTCACGTCGAGGTACAGGCCGGACCGCACCGCCTGGTCTCTTTAATGACCCGGGAAGCCGCCGACGAGCTCGAGTTGCAGCCGGGGATGGTTGCCGTTGCCGCGGTCAAGTCCACCAACGTGGTTGTCGAACTACCGAGAGAGTCGTAAACGTTGAGCGCCGGGCCGGTTATCCGCGTTCGCCTTTTGGTCGCCACCGCGCTGGTCTTGGGTGCGTGCTCGTCGCAGAATCCTGCGGTCGAAAGTGAATCCGGTGAGCTAAGCGGCAGCGCTGTAGTGTTTGCAGCCGCTTCTCTCACCGAAGCCTTTGCCGAGATGGCCGAAGCGTTCGAGGCGACTCATCCTCAGGCTTCGATCGTGTTCAATTTCGGCTCCTCCAGCGGGTTGGCGACGCAGCTGGTGGAGCAAGGCGGCGGTGATGTCTTTGCCTCTGCCGACGCGGTGCAGATGCAAAAGGTGGTCGACGCACAGCTGGTGCGGGGCGAGCCACGGCCATTTGTCCGCAACCACCTGCAAATCATCGTGCCCTTCGGCAACCCGGCCGGTGTCGAGGCGCTGGAGGACCTTGCGGATCCGGATCTCAAGGTGGTGCTGGCCGCCGAGCAGGTGCCGGTAGGCCGGTATGCCCAGAAGGTGTTGAGCAAAGCCGGGGTCACGGTTAACCCGGTATCCGAGGCCGGTGACGCCAAGGGCGTGGTAGGGCCGGTGGCGTTGGGGGAGGCCGACGCCGGGATCGCTTATGCGACCGATGTCGCCGCGGCAGACGGCGCAGAGGGTGTCGACATACCCGACGAGCTCAACGTAGAAGCCACCTACCCGATCGCCCTTACGCAGGAGGCTGCCGGCAACCCGGTTGCGCAGGCTTTCTTCGACTTTGTGCTTGATGGCGAGGGCCGGCGGATCATGGGCGACTTCGGCTTCGGAGCTGTGGAGTAGGCCGGTGAGCAGGGCATTGTCGGTGTTGGTGAGGACCGCCGTGGCGCTTGCCGTCGCGTTGCTGCTGCTTCCGGTAGTCGGTCTGCTGCTCAGGACTCCATGGAGCACGCTCAGTTCCCAGTTCGCCTCGCCGGTGGTTCGCCAGGCGATCTATCTGTCGCTGGTCGCCTCGATCGCCGCCACCGGTCTGTCACTGGTTCTGGGCGTTCCGCTGGCTTGGGCTCTGGCTCGGTGGGACTTTCCGGGTCGCCGGTTGGTAAGAGCGCTCACCACGTTGCCCATGGTCCTGCCCCCGGTAGTCGGTGGCGTGGCCCTGCTGCTGGCATTCGGCCGGCGCGGCTTTGTCGGGCGCTGGCTGGACGAGCTATTCGGTATATCGCTGCCGTTTACGCTCGGCGCCGCGATCTTGGCAGAGACCTTCGTCGCCATGCCCTTTCTGGTCATAACCGTGGAGGCGGGACTGCGATCCATGAACCGCCGCTTCGAGGACGCTGCATCCAGTCTGGGAGCGGGGAAGTGGACCACCTTCCGGCGCGTAACTCTTCCGCTTATTGCGCCGAGCCTGTGGGCGGGTTCGGCTTTGGCCTGGGCCCGGGCGATAGGGGAGTTTGGAGCCACAATCACCTTTGCGGGGAACCTGCCCGGACGCACTCAAACCGTACCGCTGGCGGTCTTCTTGGCGCTGGAGACGGATCTGGAGGCCGCGATCACTCTCAGTGTGGTGCTGCTGGCCATCTCGCTTACGATTCTGGTTCTCTTAAGGGACAGGTTCTTGCCGCGATGAGTCTACAGGCTTCGGTTCGGCTGCGGCGGGGTACCTTGGAGCTCAACGCCGAGATGCACGTCGACCCGGGTGAGGTGGTCGCTGTGTTGGGCCCCAATGGGTCGGGCAAGTCCACCCTTCTGGGGGCGCTGGCCGGGTTGGTCGCTATTGATTCGGGGCGGGTGGAGATCGACGGTGTGCTTGTAGAGGATCCTGCCGAGGGCGTCCGCAAGACCGCGGCTGAGCGATCCGTCGGATTTACCTTTCAGGACTACCTGCTATTTCCGCACCTAAGCGTCGAGGAGAACGTCGCTTTCGGGCT
>JAHWKV010000143.1 GCA_019347725.1 Actinomycetota bacterium | reverse complement strand
TCACGAGCGGATCAACGATCCCGCGCTCCAGATCGACGAGGACTGCATCCTCGTCATCCGCGGCGCCGGCCCGCTCGGCTGGCCCGGATCGGCCGAGGTCGTCAACATGCAGCCGCCCGACGCGCTGCTCCGGCGCGGCGTCAACAACCTGCCGACGATCGGCGACGGCCGCCAGTCGGGCACATCGGACAGCCCCTCGATCCTCAACGCCTCGCCGGAGAGCGCGGCCGGCGGCGGCCGCAAGTAGTGTGGCGCCTGCCACAATCCAGGGTCCCGCGGTGGTGGAAAGAGTTAGCAGCAAGAGCAGCCCGACCAGGGCAGGCCACAGGCGGCCCGCCAGATGCATCAGCCGGCGAAATCCGTCCAGGTGCGGATCCGGCACCTTGGCTGCATCGATCTGCCGGCGGCGGACCACGCCGGCTACCAGACCCGCCAGCGCAGCTGAGATCACCACCGCCAGTGCTGGGCGCCAAAGCTGGGTGCGATCGTACTGACCGACCATGAACAGCGTCAGGTTGTGCTCGACTATCTCCCAGCGTCCGCTCACGAAAACGAACCGGGCCAACCTGAATAGCACGTAGCTCACCACCGCCCCGGCGATGATGGTGATAAGCGAATCGGCCGGCCCTCGGAACAGGTTTTTCCTCAGCCAGCGGGTTGCGGGGATCTTAGCCGGCGCTGGTGCAATCATCGTTCCACCAGAGCCAAGCGCCGGTTGGTGAAGTTGACCAGGAATTCAAGCGTGATCGACAAGGCCAGGTATATGGCGATCAGCAGGAGGTAAGAGGGTACCGCCGGCCGGGCGTTGCCGATGCTGACGCTGGTGACCTTGGTGAGCTCGAAGTAGCTGATGGCGAACCCTAGCGAGGAGTTTTTGAGTAGGTTCAGGTACTGGTTTCCGATAGGGGGGACCGCTATGCGCATGGCCTGGGGCAGCACAACTTTCCACATGCGCTGCATGGGGTTAAGGGCCAGGGCTTGCGCCGCCTCGTTCTGTCCCTTTGGTACCGCCTGAATCGACCCGCGCACTATCTCGGCGATGTGACTGGCCGTATAGACCACCAGGGCAACCAGCAAGGCGAAGTATTCGGGGGGAAGGACGATCCCTCCGGAGGGTCGCCCACTGACCGTAGGAAAGGTGAGTCCGATCCCCGCGCTCCGACTTAGGGCAAGGGTTGCAGTGATGAACGTGACCGTCGCCCAGAATGCGGCATGGGGAAGCCCTCCCCGCCGGTCCGTCCACACGATGCGCAGCCGTCCGACCGCCGCCGCGGCGATGGACGCAGCCAGCATGATGGTGATCATTTGGGTGGTGGCGCCGTCGTACCAGGGCACCACGGCGCCACGATTGGATATGACCATCAGGCCCAAGGGCTCCCAGGCGTTCTCGATCCTCGGCAGACCGGTGATGACGAAGGCCAGGTAGCTGAAGATCACGACGAGCAAGAGGGGAACGTTGCGGATGAACTCGACGTAGACGCGCGCGGTGTTGCGCAGCAGCCAGTTTCCGGAGAGGCGGGCTATGCCTACGAGGATGCCGATAACCGTGGCGAAGACGATCCCGGCGACCACGACTCGCAGGGTGTTCAAGGTGCCTTGCAGAATCGCCTCGCGGACGGGCTGCGAGGCGCGCATGGCGTTGCCGGGGATGGTGAGTTGGGCGGGTTGGTCCAGGTAGTCGAACCCCGTGGGGATGCCCAGCCGTGCGCTGTTGGCCCGCACGTTGTTGACCAGAACGCCCAGTAGCATCGCCACCGCGCCCACAACGCCGAGCTGAAAGACCCACTTGAGAACCCTTACGTCCCGCCATAGGGGCGGCCGGGAGCCAGGTGGTGCTGCGGAGGAGACGGTGCGGGCCGGGTCGCCGCCCGCACCGTCTCCCGCCGGGATCAACGGTAAGGCGGTGCGTACATCAGTCCGCCGTCGGTCCAAAGGGCGTTCAGGCCCCGGTCCAGACCAAGCGGCGCGATGTGCTCCTCGTAGATCTCACCGTAGTTGCCGACCTGGCGCACAACGTTCTGGGCAAAGTCGGTCGGAAGGCCGAGCCCTGGATCCAGGGTCGCTTCGTCGGTCTCAACTCCGAGGAACGTCAGTATGTTGGGATCCTCGGACTCCAGGAACTCGTCGACGTTCTCGGAGGTGATTCCGAACTCCTCGGCCTGTATGGTGGCCAGCACCGCCCAGTTGACTGCCTGGGCCCACTCCGTGTCGCCATCGTTGACCGCAGGGGCCAGCGGCTCTTTAGAGAAGACGTCATCGAGGATGGTCAGCGCCTCGGGCCCGCCGGGGAACGCGGAGCGAAGACCGGTCAACTGGCTGACGTCCGATGACCAGCCGTCGCAGCGTCCGGCCAGGAAGTTCTCCTGAATGACCTCTGGGCTTTCGAAGCTGAGTACCTCGACATCCAGGCCGAGGCGTTCGAACTCTGTGGCGGCGTTGCCTTCGGTGGTGGTTCCGCCCGCGACACAGACGGTCGTGCCGTCCATGTCTTCGAGGCTGTCGAAGCCGCTGCCGGAGCCGACCATCATGCCCTGGCCGTCGTAGAACGTCGTGGGTGCGAAGAGGCCCCACTGCGCGTCACGAGTGACTGTCCAGGTGGTGTTGCGGATGAGGACGTCGACCTCGCCTGTCTGAAGGGCAGGTCCACGATCGTCGGCCGAGACGGCGCGGAACTCGACCGCGTTGGCGTCGCCCAGCACTGCGGCGGCGATTACCCGGCAGAAGTCCGCGTCGAAACCGACGTGGTCGCCGTCCTCGTTGAGTACCGCAAACCCGGGGAGGGCGTCACGGGTGCCGCAGCGGATCTCGCCGGCGTCCAGGACTTCCTCGAGCGTTGACGCCGAAGCTTCTGAGCCGTTGTCCTCACCGGTGTCCTCGCCGCCGGCACCGTTGTCGTCACCGTCGCCCGGGTCGGCGCATGCTGCAGCCATCAGCGCGACGGCTATCAGCAAGGTGACGAGCCTCCATGCCTTGGAGCCTTTCAACGCCTCTGTATTCAAGTCCCTCCCCCTTCCAGTGGTGGACCGATTCCGAGGTCAAAATTGATCTCGCCGGTCAATACAATCAAAAGGGCGACTCGGTGCCAAGTCTTGTCGGCAAGTTGACGAGGGCTTCATCGCTTTGCCAAAGTAAACTGAACCCTGGGGGACCGGCGGATAATGAACAGATTTGCCTGCGATGGCAGCGCTAGTGGACCGTTTCCAGGGAAGGTGGCGGCGTGGGTCATTGCCGCCGTCGTCGCCCAGGTGATGCTTGCGCCGGCGGCTTGGGCGATAACTGCCACGCTGTCGACCAACCAAGGACCTCCGGGAACGCATGTGACCGTGCGGATTACCGATCTTCAGATTCCGTGCGAAGTGCGCTTCGACGACCTGTTGGTGGTGGGGGAGGCGGGTTGCCAGCCGTCTGCCGACGGGAGCGTATCTCCCAGCTTCTCCGTCCCGGCCGAGGCCACCACGGGCTACCATCAAGTGAGCGTGACGGCGCGGCGCCCCGGTTCCTCCTCTCAGCTGTCCAACAGCTTTCGGGTCACGGCCTCGAGACCTCGGTCGAGCTCGTCGAACACACCCGGTTCGTCCGCGTCGCCGGCATCGCCTTCGGACAAAGCAAGCCCAAGCCCAAGCCCAAGCCCGACGCCTTCGCCGGCGTCGAGTCCCTCGCCGTCGCCGGAGGGGTCCCCAACCGCCGGGTCGATGTCTGAGTCACCTACGGCGACCGGATCGGGCGTCGATGCGGGGGCATCATCGGACAGTGGGGTGGAGACCGATTCTGCAATACCAGTTTCCGTCATAGCTTTGGTGGCGGTGGGCGTGGGTTTGACCGTGGCGGCTGCCATCTATGCTCTGCTGACTCGTAGGGGGAGTGGTTAACTCGTGGCATCCGAGTCGCATAAGGTCGATCTTGACCTTCCCGTTGTACGTAACCGCCGGGAGTTTTTCGAACAGGAATCGGCGATCGCAGGCACCGATCCGTCGAAAGGTGATGACCCCTCGCCGGAGGAGGCGCCCGACGATATGGAACTGCATCTGCGTGAAATGCGGGAGGCGGCGGCGCGAAGGACGGGCGGCGGTGGAGAGGGCTAGGTACTCTCCCGAGCCAGCAACAACTGTTTCTTCTCGGTTCCCCACCGGTAGCCACCCTGTTCCCCGTCCGATCTAACCACCCGGTGGCACGGGATCACCACCGCCAGCGGGTTGGCCCCGACGGCGTTGCCCACGGCCCGAGCGGCGCTCGGCAGGCCGATCTGGACCGCGAGGTCGCGGTAGGTCACGACCGAGCCGGTCGGGATCCGCAGCAACGCTCGCCAGACCTGAAGCTGGAAGTTGGTGCCCTTGAGCAGCAGCAGCAGCGGACGGGCCGGGTCCGGCGGCGCCGCGAACAGCCGCTCGACCGTCTCGGCGGCGACCCTCGG
>JAHWKV010000142.1 GCA_019347725.1 Actinomycetota bacterium | reverse complement strand
GCTGGCGCTCCTCGATCTGCACGTAGCGCCGGTGCCGGGGCCCGACGTAGTCGGACTCGGGGCGGATCAGCCGGTTGTCCGCGAGCTGTTCCCTGACGTGAGCCGTCCAGCCCGACACACGGCTCGCGGCGAACACACACGTCATCAGGTCGGTCGGGACGCCGAGGTAGGAGTACACGCTCGCGGCGTAGAAGTCGACGTTGGGGTACAGACCCTTCTCCTCGTGGACCACCTTGAAGATCTCTTCGGAGATGTCGAACCACTTGGTGTCGCCCTTGGAATCCCCGAGCTCCCTGGCCAGCTCGCGCAGGATCGTCGCTCTCGGATCCTCCTTTTTGTACACGCGGTGGCCGAAGCCCATGATTTTTTCCTTGCGCTGCAGCCGTCGCTTGATGTTGGAGGGTACGGCTTTGACATCGCCGATCTCCAGGATCATCTCGAAGACCTGCTCGTTGGCGCCGCCGTGCAGCGGCCCTTTGAGAGTGGCTATGGCCGAGGTCATTGCCGAGTGAATGTCGCTCAAGGTTCCCGCAGTTATTCGCGCGGCGAAGGTGGAGGCGTTCATCGTGTGGTCGGCGTGCATGGTCAGGCACTGATCCATGATGCGGGCATCCTGCTCGTCGGGTATGTCGCCGGTCATTACGTACAGCAGATTTGCGGCATGGCCGAGGTCCGGATGCGGTTCTACGGGCCATTTGCCGTTGCGAAGCCGCTCGTAGCTACCGATCAACTGCGGTAGCCGGGCGATGAGTCGAATCGCCTTGCGTTCGTTGGCGTCCTGCTCGGTGGAGAGCACCCAGCCGTCGGGGTCGTAGGCCGACATGGCCGAGACGAGCGTACGCAGCATCGACATCGGCGACGCGGTCTTGGCCAGGGTTACCAGCAGCTGCCGGGTGAAGGCGTGCAGCTCGCGTTCATCGGTCAGCTGCGCCTTGAGCAGGTTGAGCTCGGCCTCGTTGGGCAGTTCTCGGTGATGTAGAAGGTGGATGACCTCTTCGAAGCAGCAATTTTGGACCAGGTCGGTGATGTTGTATCCCGCGTAAATCAGACGGCTTGTCTCGACGTCAATGTGAGAGATCGCCGTCTCTGCGGCTACTACTCCTTCAAGTCCTCGGCTCAAACTACCCTCCCTGAAAAAACGTCGGCGACTTGCCGCATCTTGGCCGTCTTGGCTGCTGTGACCGCTAGGGCCCTATCCTATGCATAATGCTTGCAGGCAAAAAACCCTGAGCAGGACCGGTCGGCAGCAGGTTGTACTAGTGACAATATGGGTCGACCGTCCCCCGTAACAAGTCGCGGCAAGGAGGTCCCATTTTGGCGCACCGTGTAACCCTCGTCCCCGGAGACGGGGTAGGCCCGGAACTGACCGCAACAACTGTCAGAGTACTCGAAGCTACCGGTGTTGCGTTTGACTGGGATGAACGGTATGCGGGCGCCCGTGTGCTTGAGGAGCAGGGTGAGCTGCTGCCGGAAAACGTCCTGGAGTCGATCCGCACCAACAAGGTCGCTATCAAGGGGCCGATCACGACCCCGGTCGGCACCGGCTTTCGCAGCGTGAACGTCTCGTTGCGCAAGGAGCTCGATATGTATGCCTGCCTTCGGCCCTGCCGTACCTACCCAGGAGTGCGCTCACACTACGCCAACGTTGACCTGGTCGTGGTGCGCGAGAACCACGAGGATCTCTATGCAGGTATCGAGTTCGAGCAAGGCTCCGCCGGAGCGGCAGGCTTGATCGAATACATAAACGACGCAACGGGCCGCAAGATTAGGGACGACTCGGGTATTTCGATAAAGCCGATCTCGGTCACCGGTACCAAAAGAATCGTCAAGTTCGCATTTGAGTACGCTCGCAGGTACGACCGCAAGAAGGTCACCGCCGTGCACAAGGCGAACATAATGAAGCACACCGACGGGCTGTTCCTAGCCACCGCCCGTGAGGTGGCCGAGGATTACCCGGACATCGAGTTCCAGGACCTGATTGTCGACAACTGCAGCATGCAGTTGGTGACCCGGCCGGAAAGGTTCGACGTGCTGGTGCTGCCCAACCTCTACGGCGACATCATCAGCGACCTCGACGCCGGGCTGGTTGGGGGACTGGGTATGGCCCCAGGTGCGAACTTCTCCGACGACATAGCCCTTTTTGAGCCCACCCACGGGTCGGCGCCCAAGTACGCCGGACAGGAGCGGATGAACCCGCTGGCGATGATTCTTTCCGGAGTCTTGATGCTCAGGCATCTGGGCGAGTCCGAGGCCGCGGCGCGGTTGGAAGGGGCCATCTCCAAGGTGGTCGCGGAGGGCAAGACTCTGACCTACGACATGCTGGAGGCCGACGATGACCGCACGGCGGCCAAGACCTCGGAGGTGGGTAACGCCCTGATCGCCCACCTGTAAGGGCGGACCGAGGGGCGTTACCACTAGAGTAGGGCTTGGGGAGGCGGAGGTATCAATGGCGAAGGTAACTGTTGTTGGGGCCGGGTTTGTAGGACGGACAGCCGCCATGCGCATTGCGGAGAGCAACCTGGCGGACGTTTGCTTGGTGGATGTGATCGAAGGCTGGCCGCAGGGGGTGGCGTTGGATCTTCGACACACGGCCTCGATTGAGCGCTTCGACGTTGATGTCACGGGAACCAACGACTACGCCGACACGGCGGACAGCGACGTGGTTGTGATCACCGCGGGGCTGCCCCGGAAGCCGGGCATGAGCCGTATGGACCTGTTGCAGCGCAACTCCGAGATCGTCGGCAGTGTCTGCGACCAGACCCGCGAGACATCGCCCCAGGCGGTGGTCATCGTCGTGACCAACCCACTGGACGAGATGACTTTCCTGGCGGCGCAGCGTACCGGTTTCGAGAGCAATCGGGTTATGGGCATGGCCGGTATCTTGGACTCGGCACGGCTCGAAGCCCACATCGCCGGGGAGCTTGGGGTTTCGCCGCTGAAGGTACAGGCGATGACGTTGGGTTCTCACGGGGAGCAGATGGTTCCACTGCCGAGGCAGGCTACGGTCGATGGCCGGCCGCTGACCGATCTGGTCGATGCCGAGACGCTGGACAGGCTGTTTGAGCGCACTAAAGGGTCCGGCGCAGAGGTGGTGGGGCTCCTCCAGAAGGCGAGTGCCTTTTACGCACCGTCTTCCGCGGTGCGCCGCATGTGCCGGGCCGTGTTGAGCGGAACGGACCAACAGGTGCTCCCGGTAAGCGCGTGGACCACCGGTCAGTACGGCATCTCGGACGTGTATCTGGGTGTGCCGGTTCGGCTGGGGAAAACGGGCGTGCAGGAGATCGTGGAGTTGGAGCTGAACGAGGATGAGCTTGCGCAGCTGCGGGCGGCTGCAGAGGCCATCCGGAGCCGCTGCGACGATCTCAGCAAGCTTGACTAGCAGTTCCGGCCCAAACCGGCCCCGCTGACGGGCCGTGCCGGATTATCTTCTCGAACTTCTTGTCGTAACCTTCGGGTCGCTGGTCCAGGCCTCGGTTGGGTTCGGCTTCGCGCTGGTATCGGCGCCCCTGTTGGTGCTCATCGATCCCGGCCTGGTTCCCGGGCCGGCCACCGTGGCGTCGGCGGCCGTGGGAGCGTTGAACGTCTACCGCAACCGCGGGCCGGTCGACTGGAGCGGAATCCGCTGGGGCTCGGTGGGGCTGGTTCCCGGAACCGTCCTGGCCGGCTTTACGCTTGCGTGGGTATCGTCGCAGGCGCTGGCGGTTCTGGTGGGCGGTCTGGTGCTAATAGCAGTGCTGGTTAGCCTTGCCGGAGTGCGGGTAGGCTCGTCGCCGAAGATCCTGGTGACGGCCGGCGCCCTTTCGGGCTTCATGGGGACCACCGCCACCATCGGCGGACCGCCTATAGCGCTGGTGTTTCAGCGGGAATCGGGCCCGTTCATCCGATCGACCCTCGCCCGATTTTTTCTGGTGGCCATGGTTATGGCGATGGCGGCCCAGATCCCTGCCGGGAAGCTGGGTATCGACGAGCTGGTCGCCGGCCTGGCCCTTTACCCGGGAGTGCTGCTGGGTTTCTGGTTGTCCAAGCGCCTGATAGCAATCCTCGACGGCGGACTGATGCGGTGGGCGGTCCTGTTGGTGTCGGGGGTCTCCTCGATCGCCGTGCTGCTGAAGGAGCTGCTATAGCAAAGACGCGATCTCGAACACCAGATCCAGGGACTGGCGGGCGTTCAGGCGCGGGTCGCACAAGGTCTGGTAGCTGTCCCGGTCTTCCAGATGATCCTCCAGGACCTCCTCGACGCCGCCACGGTTCACATCCAGCACGCCGATCTGCCCGCACGGCCCGCGGTACACCGCCGCGTCACCCTGACCCACCGCCACGAACGTGACCGCCAGCTGCTCCGCCGCCGCGGTCGCCGTTGTCGGCGCCACCGTCGCCATCGCCAACAGAAGGACCGCTACTGCCCGACTTGCATACCTCATGAACCGTCCCCGCCTCGCAAACCATT
>JAHWKV010000141.1 GCA_019347725.1 Actinomycetota bacterium | reverse complement strand
GGAGGCCCCCCTCCTGACCGCCACCTTCAATTTGGGGTTCCAGCCGTACCAGGGGATTTCGCCGGCGGACGTATAAAGCCCCGACCCCCTTGGGTCCGTACATTTTGTGTGCCGCCAAGCTCAGCAGGTCTACCTGCAACTGCTCGACGTCCACGCTGATCCTGCCGACTGCCTGAGTCGCGTCGGTATGGAGCAGGACGCCGCGCGACTTGCAGATTTTCCCGATCTCGGCCATTGGCTGCAGAACGCCGATTTCGTTGTTGGCCAGCATGACCGACACCAGACACGTCTGGGGCGAAAGAGCCGCCTTCAAGGCGTCGAGATCAACCACCCCGTCACGGCTCACCGGCAAGAACGTGACCCGGCAACCCTGGCTCTCCAGCCACTCGGCCACGTGCAGCACGGCGTGGTGCTCGACCGACGTGGTGATGATGTGGTTTCGCTTGGGCTCCGCCTTGGCCACCGCGCCCTTGAGAGCAAGGTTGTCGGCTTCGGTTCCACCGGCGGTAAAGATGATCTCCGCAGGCTGGGCGCCGGCTGCCGAGGCAACCTTCTCCCGAGCCTCTTCCAACCCCTTCTTGGCGTCCCGCCCGGTCGCGTAAACACTCGAAGGGTTGCCAAAGTGCTGGCTCAGATACGGCAGCATCTGCTCGAGAGCCTCATCCATCATGGGCGTAGTTGCCGCGTAGTCTAGGTAGATCATGCGTCCCATGATAAGGCCGGGCCAAAAAGCAGTCCTGCAGGCTTCTAGGCGCTGCGCGTTAAGCGTGCCCCTTATTCGAGGTCTTTCCTGAGCATCATCCCTAAGAGATTTCCTTCAGGCGTGGTAACCGGTAACGTGCCCGCTCGCCTTGCCGGCATCCTCGTGGGGCTTCACCTGCGGAACGTCCGAACTGGCCCGGCAGACGGGACTAAAGGCTTCCTAGAGACGCTTAAGACGGCGCCATGCATCGGTAAGCGATTGCCCGTTGCTGTACATGTCCGACCAGGGGTCCAGCCCCTTTTCGATACGTTGCAAAACTACGGAAGGGGTAAACGCCGCGGGTCTCAAGTCTGCGTCGAGCTCGCTCCATTGCAAAGGGGTAGCTACCGGCGCCCCAGCCCGCGGCCGCAACGCGTAAGGCGCCACCACGTGCTGACCGTAGGAGTTACGGCCGGTATCCAGAAAGAGCCGCCCCCGTCGTTTGGCGATCCGAAACTCGGTCGTGAGGTTGTCGGGGTCCTGTGCCGCGAGCACCTGCGCGGCAGCGCCGGCAAACTCCCGGACGCTGTCGAACGGCACCTTCCCATCCAGCGGGACCACAAGGTGCAGACCCTTACCACCAGTTGTCTTAACGTACGAGTGTAGTCCGAGCTCCTTTAGCAGCTCGCGGGTGAGCCGAGCCGCCGAAGCTGCAAGGGCAAATTTTCCCTCGGGGGGATCTAGATCGAATACCAGCTGGTCCGGGTGGTCGAGGGACTGGGTTCGGCTGAGCCAGTGGTGCAAGGTAATGCAGCCTTGATTGGCCAGGTACACCAAAGTGGCTGCCTTGTTGCACACGACATGGTCTATCCTTCCCCCCTCTCGCTTTTCCACAGAGACCCTGTCTACCCACTCGGGAAAATAATCAGGAGCGTCTTTGTGGAAGAAGCCGTTGCCGTCGATCCCGTCGGGGAACCGCTGCATGACAACCGGGCGGTCACGCAGCTCGTTGAGCATGGCGTCGGCAGCTTGCCGGTAGTAGTCGACCATGCCGCCCTTGGTGATGCCGTCGCGCGGAAACAACAGCTTGTCCTCGTGCGACAGCTCCACCGAGTACGCACCCACACGAATTGCGCCCATCCGATTAGTCTTCTTCCTCGTGTTCCGGTCGGGGCTCCGAGCGCCTGGTGTGGCGAATCATGAAAATTGTCGCGCCCAGCACGAGCACGGCGGCAATCAGCACGCCCATCTCCAGCATCAGGTGCTCGAACACGTCGGTTCCCAGTTCCCGTTCGGCCTGGGCACTGATAACGATGAGGCGGCGGATCGCCGCCACTATCCCGACAACAAGGAACGGCTCGGTACGCAGGACGTTCTCCTCGATCACCGCGCGGACGGTGTGAATGAGCTCGGCGATGATGAACACCAGCAGAAGGCCATCCAAAAATTGCAGAACCCTGGCCGCCGGATCGACGGCGTACTCGGTGACAAACCGATAGGCATTGAAACCGAAGAGCATCACGCCGGCAATCGCCAGGGCGATGGCAATCACCACATAAAAGGACTGCTCTACATACCTGAATATGTCGGCGGTGCCCCGCCGCTTGGAGCTGTGCACGTCGGTCTTTGCGTCGCTCATGGCCTGCCCATACTGAGTGGGCGGGAAGCACCGGATCGCTCCACAAAGTACGCACTCACACGTGCCCTTTACCCGCGGCCAAGCCGGCTCAACCGTCAGAAGCTGGGTCGACATGTTTAAATACCACATGCCCGGGTACGGGACTGAAATGAACGGGGGGGACGGCTGTGTCGACGGTCAGGATCTGAGACTTGTCGCTTCTGCTAGGGGCGTCGATCCTTCAACCGGCGGGGCCGGCCGCTAGGAGCATCGCAAGCCTGTGGCCCTGGCTTCTTTGGGCCTCCGTAGTAGCGGTCGTAGTGGTCGTCGTCCTGATGGCTGTCTCCATGCGCAGGCGCGGCCGGCTCGACGATCCGGTGGACTCCACCGAACCCAGATGGGGCGTGGGTTTCATTATCATCGCCGGTGTCGCGGTCCCATTTGTAGTGCTCGCCGCGACCTACGTGATGTCTTTGGTGGAGATGCGCGAGCTGGCGTCGGGCGGCGACGGGGCGGAAACCACCATTGAGGTCATAGGCCGTACGTGGTGGTGGGAGGTTCGCTACCCGAACGGCGCCACAACCGCCAACGAGATCCACATACCGGCCGGCGAGCCGGTAATGCTGGAGCTTACCAGCGCCGACGTGATCCACAGCTTTTGGGTACCCGAACTGCAGGTTAAGGTCGACCAGATTCCCGGACGCACCAGCGAACTTTGGATAGAAGCCGACCAGCCCGGTCAGTACCGCGGCCAGTGCGCCGAATACTGCGGACTGCAGCACGCCAATATGATCGTGCAGGTGGTGGCCGAGGAGCCTGAGGAATTCGAGCGCTGGCTCGACGAGCAGGCGCGGCCCGCGGCGGATCCTGAAGGGCTGGCTGCCGAGGGCCGGGACGTATTCATGTCCACCACTTGCGTCGGGTGCCACACCATCGGCGGAACGGAGGCCCAAGGCGACCTGGGTCCGGATCTTACCCACCTGGCCAGCCGAGACACGCTCGCCGCCGGGGTGATGGACAACACCGCAGGAAACCTTGCGCAGCTGGTCACCGACCCCCAGAGCGTAAAGCCGGGAATGATCATGCCCCCGACTCAGCTGCCCGATGAGCAAACCGAGGCGCTCGTCGCGTACCTCATGGAGCTCGAGTGATGGTGGCCGTCGCCGAGCGCCTGCAGGAGGTCTGGGGTGAAAAACCGGGTCTGAAGTCCTGGCTCACTACCGTCGACCACAAGAAGATCGGTGTTAAGTACCTCTATACGGGCATGGCTTTCTTCGTGGCCGGCGGCATCCAATCCCTCCTGATACGGCTGCAACTGGCCGGACCCAACCTCGATGTCGTTGATGCCGAGACCTTTAACCAGCTTTTCTCCATGCACGGGGTCACGATGATGTTCCTGTTCGCCACCCCCCTGCTCAGCGGTTTCGGCAATTACTTCATCCCGTTGATGATCGGCGCCAGGGACATGGCCTTCCCCCGCCTGAACGCCTTCAGCTACTGGGTCTTCCTTGCCGCCGGAATCTTCATGTACTCCTCGTTTTTGATCGGATCGGCTCCCAACGACGGCTGGTTCAACTACGTTCCGCTGGCCGATGCCCAGTACACACCCGGGCTGAACATCGACTTCTACGCGCTCGGCCTAATCTTCCTGGGTATCTCCACCACGGTCGGGGCCATCAACTTCCTGGTGACTTCGTTCAAGATGCGAGCCCCTGGTATGAGCCTCAACAGGATCCCCATCTTCGTTTGGGGAGAGATTGCCTTTGCCCTGCAGGTGGTATTCGCCTTGCCTCTGCTTACTCTCGCCAACGTGCTGCTGGAGCTGGAGCGCAGAGCCGGCTTCCATTTCTTCAACCCGGAGGGTGGCGGGGATCCGCTGCTGTGGCAACACCTGTTCTGGATCTTCGGCCACCCGGAGGTATATATCGTCGTCCTGCCTGCGTTCGGCATCGTCTCTGCGATCATTCCCACGTGGACCCGGCGCCGCATCATCGGCTACACCTACATCGTTTTGGCCGAGCTGGCCGTGGCGGTGATCGGCTTCGGCGTATGGGTACATCACATGTTCGCCACCGGCTTGCCTCAGATGTCCATGGCGTTTATCTCGGCCGCGAGCTTCATGGTGGCCATCCCCAGCGCCGTGCAGGTGTTC
>JAHWKV010000140.1 GCA_019347725.1 Actinomycetota bacterium | reverse complement strand
AGACTCGATTATCTCTTCGATCCAATGCTCGGCCGCCGGCGATATGGACTCAGCTTTGCCCTCATTGTCGAACACGACGACGCCCGGGCCGGGAACCAGCGGCTGCTTGCTTTCCTGCGGTGTAACCACAAGTGCCCGCCGGAAAGCCTTGGCGATCGGCTCGGATAGCGAGGCCAGCAGGCGCACGTCTTCTTCGGTAAACCACGTGTCGTCCCGCTCTCGTACGAATGACGCCGCACCCCAATTGATTCCATCGGCGACGAAGGCGCCCCGCAACTCATCCCCCCACCAGTCGACTGAGCGGTTTCTTGCGCAGCGGGAGAGGTCTCCGTGGGTAGCGATGCCGGTAGAGCCTGCCCGGCGGCCGCTGCGGGCCAGGAACCGATACTGGTTTACATCGTCGATCAGGTACTCGTGCTCAGCGATCCAGGTCCCTGAAACTCTCGCCCTTGGGATGGCGCTGCCGGTGCTCTCGCAGAGGGTTCCGGTGAACAGGACGGTGCCGGGATCAAGAGGATGCCAGCAGCAGCGAACGAATGGGATAACCCGGCGAAGCGCCTCCGCGGCCTGGGTCGAGAATGTAACCCAGTCGAGCCCGTCCTGAGCCAAGCCGACGATCTCGTCTCTGGTGCGATCAAACCGGTGGCGGCTCACAGTTAGCGAATTTTACTCCTCGATTCTCCCAAATAGCGACCCCAGAATTCTGGGATTCAAAGTACGAAAGTTCCCGCGTTTGTGGGATTGGGCGCGGGAGCCAGGAGCCTCACCATCGCAGTTGTGCCCCGCAGTGGGGTTTGCAACTAAACCAGTGAGGAGGGGAGCATGGCGACACAGATTCAGGCGCCTAAAGAGACAGAAGTGAATGGCCGTTCGGTCAATCCGGAACCGATCCTTCGGCTGGCCTCGGGCTTTATGGCGGCCAAGCACCTGTTTGCAGCGAGCGAACTCGGGCTCTTTGAAGCTCTAGCAGTTTCCCCGGCGAGCATCGACGGCCTTGCCGCCCGCATCGGATTGACCACCCGAGCGGCACGCATCAGTGCCGACGCAATGGTTGCGCTCGGAATGTTGGAACGCGAAGGGGACGTCTACCGCAACAGCGACCTGGCCGGCGCCTTTCTAACCGCACCGGGGCCGACCGACCTGCGGCCTTTACTGCGCTTTTGGGACCAGGTCAGCTATCCGGCTTGGTCAGAGCTGGCCGAGGCTTTGGGCAAGGGCCCGTCGAAGGAGATCTTCGACCTAGACGAAGAGGCGCAGGAGGTCATCTCGGCCGGGATTGAGGCCATTCAGGCCGGAACGGCCGCCGCACTGGCTAACAAGGCTGTCGACTTCTCGGTCTACCGACGCTTGCTTGACGTAGGCGGCGGCACCGGGTCATGGTCGATTGCTGTCGTGCGAAGCAATCCGCATTTGAAGGCCACAGTCTTCGAGCTTCCGGTTACGGCAGATATCGCCCGTAAGCGTCTGGCCGAGCCCGAGCTGGCTTCACGTATCGACGTGGTTGTAGGCGATGCCATGAGCGACCCATTGCCCTCAGGCTACGACGTCTTCCTGATGGCCAATCTCCTGCACTATTGGTCCCCTGAGCAGAACCGGGCGTTGCTGCATCGGGTGCGCAGCGCGGCCGGGGCCGGCGCACATGTGCTGCTCGCCGACTTCTGGACCAATGCCTCACACACTGAGCCAGTTGCCGCGGCGCTCATGGCGGGCGAATTTGCCGTCCACCTGCGTAATGGCGATGTGTACAGCGTCGAGGAGGTTCGTGCATGGCTCGCGGCCACGGGGTGGCGGTTCGTGGAGCACATCCCCCTATCCGGTCCCCAAAGTCTGATAGTGGCCGAGGCCAACTGACCTCGACACCTACCTCTACAACAAGGAGCAAAGATGAAACCAACTCGTACCATTACCTGGGCACTGGTGCTGGCAGCCTCGCTGCTCGTTGGGTGCGACAGCACCGATGGTCGCAACGGGAATGAGCGTCAGAGTGACAGCGAGGAGCGATCGCCGACGAAAGTAAACGTGGTGGCCGAGGACTACGGCTTCGAGGCACCGGCAACCATCTCGGGCGGTCTTGTGGAGTTTACCTTCACAAACACAGGCAACGAACCCCATTTCGCCGGCCTGGCCAGGGTTGCCGATGGAAAGTCATTCGAAGAGGTTGAAGCGGCAATGACCGCGCCTCCCTCTGCCGACGTCCCGACCGCACCCCCGCCTTTCGAGGATTTCGCGGGCATACCCACCGCCGACCCGGGGGAGGGGGGCACGATGACCCTAAACGTCCCTGCCGGAAGTTACGCATTCTTTTGCTTGATTCCCTCTCCCGACGGTGTCTCGCATGCCGCCAAGGGCATGGTGAAGGAGTTGACGGTGGACGAAGGAAGCGCCGGGTCTCTCCCGAATCCGGACGCCACGGTCGTTGCCACCGACTTTGCGTTCGATCGGAATCCGGCTGTTGAGGCCGGTGAGAACGTCGTGCTTTTACGTAACGAAGGCCAGCAACTTCACGAGATCAACCTGGTGGAGCTTCCCTCGGGCACGACGATGGACAACGTCGTCGACTGGTATTCGCGGCCCTCCGGCCCGCCGCCCATGCGCTCACTTGCCGGGGCTGCGATTCTCCCGGGGGAGGAGGCAACGGCCACCCTGAATCTTGAGGCAGGCAGGACGTACGCCTTCATCTGTGTGATCCCCGATGTGCTCGGCGACTTTGCAACCCATGTCACCAAAGGCATGCTCACGCAACCAATCACGGTGCCCTGATTCTGGCGCTCTCATACACGGTCGGCCAAGGCGGCAACCTTTGCGCCTCGGCCGACTGGAGGGCAACAGTAACCAAGCATCCGCGTTCCTGCTGGTGGTGCTGTATCGTCCTCTGCCTTACTTAGAGACTCCTATAACGCTGGGGTGGGTTTTCACGGCATCCTCACGAGGCTTACCAAGCCCCGCTTCGGCGCCCGACGCGAGCTGGGTCGGGATTCCCGCTTCCTTGACGGTTCTCGCATCCTCGGCCACGCCGGTGCCCGGAGGCGGTATTGCCCTGAAACCGTTTGAGTATCCGAACCAACCAGACGGTGAATGCTCCACCTCTTCCCAACCCGGCACGTACTGCTCGAGAAAAATCTGGCCGACCACCTCACCCCGGCTTCTAGCCCTCGTTTTGTCGAAGATTGACTTGAGGTGGTCCTGAACGGTGTAAGGCGAAACTTGGAGGGCCCGCGCCATCTCTTTGGTCGACTGACCCTGCATGCATAGCCGAATCACCTGACGCTCTCGGTCCGAGAGCCCGTACGCCAAAGCGACCAGTGGGGCGACCTCGCCTCGAGCGGCGGGCTGGATAATTACCGCAGTTCGTCCCTCGGCCTCGCCCGAGAGCGGCGTGCCGTAGAGCAGCAGCCATGAACCTGTCCTAGTACGCGCCCGACACTGCGCCGCGAGTTCAAGCGGATCCTGACCGGCTCGTAGAGTTCGGGCACGCGCTGCCACAGCCTGAACCGTCTTCGACTCAGAGGGCAGGGTCGGCGCAGGAATCTCGACTATCTCTTCGATCCAACGTTCGGCTGCCGGGGAGATGGCCTCCGCATTGCCTTCCGCGTCGAACACGACCAATCCGGGGCCGCCGATCAATGTATGCTCGCTCTGTTCGGCAGTCACCACCAGTGCCCGCCGGAAAGCCCTGGCGATCGGCTCGCAAAGCGAGGCCAGCAGGCGCACGTCTTCTTCGGTAAACCACGCGTCGCCTCGCTCACGTACAAAAGCCGCCGCCCCCCAATACATATCATCTACGACGAAGGAACCCCGCAACTCGTCCCCCATCGAGTTGTTCGAGCGGTTCCTGGCGCAGCGCGAGAGATCTCCGTAGGTAGCGATGCCGGTAGAAGCAGCTTTGCGGCCGCTTCGCGCGAGGAACCGCCACTGGTTCACGTCGTCGATGACGTACTCGTGCTCGGCCAGCCACGAACCCGAACACCGGATGTTCTGGTGAAGGCTGCCGGTGAACAGGACCGTACCGGGATCGACGGTATGCCAGCAGGAACGATCGAAGGGGATGGCCCGGCGAAGCGCATCGGCGACCGCGGCTGAGAATGTCACCCAGTCAAGGCCATCGCGAGCCAGGTCGACGATCTCATCTCGGGTGCGATCAAACCGATACCGGTTCACAGTAGCAAGATAGTACTCCGCGGCCCTACCGCCTGCTACCCCAAAATTCTGGGATGCCCCGCGGACTGAAGAACCAGCGTTTATGCAAGAGGCCGGATTGGGTTGGAAAAGACATCGCCATACCCCCGAGCAGGTGATCCGCAAGATCCGCATGGGCGAGAAGCTGCTCAACGAGGGCAAGGACTTAACCGAGCTGCTGCGGCAGCTGGAGATCTCCGAGGCCACCTGGCACCGGTGGCGCAACCAGTACGGGGGCATGAAGTCCACCGAAGTGAAGCGGTTGAAGGACCTGGAGAAGGAAAAC
>JAHWKV010000013.1 GCA_019347725.1 Actinomycetota bacterium | reverse complement strand
CGCCTTGCGAGCCGGTAGGACCGCCGCGAGCAAAGTGACAACGACGCCTAGTGACAAAGCGACCACCACGGTCCTGGGTAGAAGCACCAAATCGGTAGAGGGCAGGTCGATGCCAAACAACCCCAGCAGAGCGCCCAGGCCCGCGGCGATGCCAAAGCCGGCCACCAGACCGAGCGCCGAGGCGACCGCACCGACAAGAAGGGCTTCGACGAAAACAGCCATCATGATCTGGCGACCGCCTGCCCCAAGAGCCTTAAGCAGGGCAAACTCGCGCGTGCGCTGGGCCACCACGACCGAGAAGGTGTTGAAAATGATGAACGAACCCACGAACAGAGCGATCCCGGCAAACACCAAGAGGCCTGTATTGAAAAACCCCAGCGCACCTTTGATGGTGTCGGCCTGTTCCTGCGCTACATCTTCGGCTGCTACGGCTTCCACTCCATCGGGCAGCACTCGCTGCAGCCTTTGGAGTAAATCCTGATTTTCCGCCGAAGGCTCGGCGGCTATGTCGATCGAGTCGAGACGTCCCGCCTTGTCCAACAACTGCTGGGCCGTCTCCAGGTCGAACACCGCCAGGGTAGCGCCGCCCAGATTGTCCGCATCCCCAAATCCGGCTATTCCCACGACCTCAAACTGCCGGGGCGCCAGCTGGGTTATCACCGACACGGTGTCCCCTACCTCAAAATTGTTGGCGTCGGCGGTCGCGGCATCCATCACCACCTCGCCGTCCGATCGAGGCGGTCGGCCTTCGCGAATGTCGAGGGCCCCCTGAGGTTGGTCGTACCAACTAACCCCCAAGGTGGGAGCGCCGCCGGTAGTCACCGGCTCATCCGCCTTGTCGATGAACTGCGCATACCCGGTAACCGCTCCGGACGCCGCCTCTACGCCTTCGACCCGGCGCACCTCTTCCAGCAGGCTCTCATCGATGGATTCGCGACTACTACCTAACTGCGATTCGAATGAGCTCTCCGCCCGCACGTAGGCGTCGACGCCCTCGGTCACGTCCGTGAACAGGTCGTCGAAGGTGCGGTTTATAGTGTCGGTCAGGACAAAGGTGCCGGTTATGAACCCCACGCCCAACACCACCGCCAGAGCGGTCAGGGCAAGCCTTAACTTGTGAGCGAAAACGCCCCGGAAAGCAGCTTTCCACATGCTAGCGCTCCAACACCTAAGGCTCGAGGTTTTTGATGGTATCCAAGATCATCTGAACGTCCGGAGCGATTAGCTCCTCAACCACCCGGCCGTCTGCGAGGAAGACCACCGCATCCGCGTAGCTGGCTGCAATGGGGTCGTGGGTCACCATAACTATCGTTTGGCCAAAGTTATCCACCGCGGCGCGCAAAAATTGCAGCAGCTCGCTGCCGCGGCGGGAATCGAGGTTGCCCGTGGGTTCGTCGGCAAAGACGATCTCCGGACGGCTGGCCAGGGCCCGGGCGGCCGCAACCCTTTGTTGCTGCCCACCCGATAGCTCCGAGGGCATGTGCCCCAGTCGGTCGTTGAGGGCGACCGTATCTATTAAATACTTGACCCACTGCCTGTCCGCTTCCTTTTTGGCCAGATCTGTAGGCAGGGTGATGTTCTCCATGGCCGTCAGGGTGGGAACGAGATTAAACGATTGAAATATGAACCCGACCTTGTCCCTCCTAAGGCGGGTTCGTTCCCTTTCTCCCAAGGCGCTGACTTCTATATCACCGATGAACGACTGTCCGGCCGTCAGGTCGTCCAAGCCGGCGAGGCAATGCAGCAGGGTCGATTTACCCGACCCCGAGGGGCCCATGATGGCGATGAAGTGACCTTGGGGTATTTCCAAGTTGATCCCGTCAACAGCACGTACTGCCGTAGAGCCTTCGCCGTACTCCTTCACCGCATCGCGGGCAGCGACTGCAATTGGCGGCAACGGCGGTGTCTCGTCCGGCGGTTCGTCCCGGGTCACGGTACTGTCCGGCTGCTCGTCGGATTGCGACTCAGCCCCAGGCTCGGGCTCAGGCTCCGTTTCGTTCTCCACGTTCCCTCCTGCCGGCGAATACTAAAGATTTACCAGGGCCCATTCTCTACGGTTGCGGGACACCTTTGCCGAATCTTGCGAAGGAAGCGCCAACAATTTCCATTCTCCATCAAGCGCCACCAAGCGGTGTTGCGGCGCCCGAGTGGCTAAATATGTTTTCTGTACCAATCTTCACCGCCCTGCGAGACAATGTAAGGGTAGGCCGCGCTTAAACTCCACGCCGGAAAGGTGGTCGCATTGAGGGCTAACTCAGTTTCTCAATCCGAAAGACCCCTTCTCGCGCCGTCCACCGGCATGGGTTCGGTGCACCTTTCAGTGAGCTTGCTGAACAGGTCGATCGAATTTTATAAAGACGTGGTCGGCCTACAGGTGCTCAAAGTCACGGAAGATCACGTAAGTTTGGGGGTCGGCGAACGGGAGCTGGTCGTGCTGTACCCGGGTTCCGACAGCCCCGTGCCGAGCGGGAGAACGGGCCTGTACCACCTGGCCTTGGTGCTGCCCAGCTTGCGGGAGCTGGCCCGTGTCATAAAGCGGTTCGTGCGAATTGGCTATCGCAACTCCCCGACCGACCATGTGATGACCAAATCCGATTATCTGTGGGACCCGGACGGCAATGGTCTGGAAATCTACGCAGAGACTCCCGAAGACGGCACCTGGTTCATGTCCGATGAGGGGTTTGGCGCTCGTGACGCCTCCGGGCGGCCGCGCTCCGGCCGGGACCCCATTCACCTTGCCCGCCTGTTCCAAGAGCTTGAGCCCGACGACGACATCGACGAGCCGCTTCCCGCAGAAACGAAGATGGGGCACGTCCACCTGCACGTCGGAAACCTCGAGGAAGTGCTCGAATTCTACCGAGACACCATAGGATTCGAGTTGACGGGACTGTCGCGCCGCTTGGGCGTCGCGTTTTTGGCCGCCGGCGACTACCACCACCACATCGCGATTAACACGTGGGCCGGCAAGAACGCTCCTCCACACCCAGCGTCCAGCTGCGGGCTGCGCCACTTCACGATCGAAGTACCCGACGCCAAAGGCTTGCTGGAGATCTCACAACGGCTCGAAAGCACACAAAGTCCTGCGCGGACTCTCTCCGGTGACGCCCTCGCCACGGTGGACCCGTCGGGCAACCGGTTGCGTGTAGTCTGCCGCAGCTAAACCTGAGTTAGCCTGTAAAGCCGGCTACCCCGTCGACCCCATCTGCTCCATCCTCGCCCGGCTCTCCCGGCGCACCGTCGCGGCCGGATGCGCCATCCGGAGTGTCGATGGACTCCCCACCCGAACGGCTCGCTCGCTCGGAGGACGTTGCGTCCTCACCCTGCCGTTGTGGGTCCGTCTCCGATTCTTCCGGATTGGAGTCGCTGGGGTCATCCTCCGGAGGCGACGGCATCAAGGGAAGCTTCGCCTCCACCTCCAAAGCTGCGGCGAGGATGCGCCGGAATTCCCGATCTGATATCTCGTTTTGCCTGGACATGTCGAGAGCCTCCGACCGCATCGTATTTAGCCGGTGCAGTGCGGATTCGTAATCGCCCGAAGCTGCTGCCTCGCGAATGGAACCGACTTGAGATTTGAGCTCCTCCATGGCTGCCGATCCGTCGCTCGATCCCCCGCACGCGCTTAGCGTCAAGCCGACGAACAAAACGATCACGTGGATTTTCACGGGTTCACCGCCTCTTCCAGCTCGTCAAGCGCTTCCTCCAGCTCCGGCGAGATGCTCCCGGGCGTAGCGCCGGTGTCGGGAGTCTCCACCGGCGAAACCTGAAGACTGCGGCTGACCAGCATCACTACAATTATCAACACCAGAACAGCTGCCGCCAGCCCGGCCAGCTTATACATGCCGAACCCGTCGGCTCGGTGCCGTGCCGGCGAGGTTCTCATCACCTCGGTCTTGGGGTGATCGCTGCCGGGTGTGGACAGAACCGTAGTCGGCGCCTCGCCGGCCACCGGGACCGCTGAGGATCGGCCTTTTGCCGGGGCGCCCTCGACCTCGTTCAACTCGTCGGACATCTGCCGGGCGCTCGTATAGCGGCGGTCGGGATCCTTGGCCATAGCTTTCTCCACAATCGCCACCAGGGCCGGGTCCAGCTGTGGGCGAACCTCCGCCAGGTCGGGCGGTGCATCCTGGCCGATAGCCCGCATAAGACCCAAAGGCGTATCCGCTTGAAACGGCTTAAACCCCGCCAGCAGCTCAAACAAGATAGCCCCGACCGCGTACAGGTCACTGGAGCGACTTGCCGGATGGCCCTCGATCCGCTCGGGCGCCAGGTAGGCGGGCGTGCCCACCATGGTTCCCGCCTGCGTCAGGTCACGGCCGCCGGATATCTTGGCAACCCCGAAGTCGGCTACCTTCACAGAAGAGGCGCCGGCGAGCAGAATGTTGCTCGGCTTGAGGTCCCGGTGCAGTATGTCTTCGCGGTGGGCAACCTGCAGAGCATCCAGCACCTGCAACGCCACACTGATCGCCCGGTCGGGGTCGGCGGCTCCGGCATCCAGCTCATCGGCCAGTGTCCGACCGGTGAGCAACTCCATCACCATGAACGGCAGACCCTGGTGCTCGCCGGTATCGAACACCGCCACCACTCCGCTATGGGTCAAGCGTCCGGCCGCCCGAATCTCGGCCTCAAAGCGCTCTCGGAAGTCCGGATGTTCCGCCATCTCGCGGCGCATAAGCTTGATAGCGACGGGTCGGTCGAGCTTGGAATCCCAGCCTGAGAAGACTTCGCCCATTCCGCCGACGGCGACCAATTCCTTAACAACGTATCGATCGGCAACGATCGTCTGTTTTGAACTCAGGAAAATATCTCCGTACTCGCCGGATCGACGTCTCCGGGCACGTAGGTGCTCTCCGCCTCCATCGCGAGCTGTCTGCCGGCCTCGTCCTTGAACTGGGTGCGGTACAGCTCCTCGTACGCACCGCCGGCCTGCATCAACTCCCTATGGGTGCCTCTCTCCACTATGCGACCTCCGTCGACGACCAAGATCTGGTCCGCACCGGTAATGGTGGAAAGCCGGTGAGCTATGACCAGGCTCGATCGATTTCGCAAGGTAGCCGCCAGCGCCTGTTGAATCAGCGACTCCGATTCGGAATCCAGGTGCGCCGTAGCCTCATCCAGGATCACCACCGACGGATCCTTCAGCAACAGGCGCGCGATGGCCAGCCGCTGCTTCTCGCCGCCGGACAAACGGTAACCGCGCTCGCCCACCATGGTATCCAAGCCATCGGGCAGACTTTTTATGAGCGGGTAGATCTGAGCCGCCTTGGTCGCGGCGATGATCTCGTCATCGGTAGCGCTCGGCCGGGCGTACGCCAGGTTTACCCGAATGGTGTCGTGAAACAGGTGGGCATCCTGGGAAACGGTACCTACCGCGTCGGCCAGGCTCTGCAGGGTCACATCCTTCACGTCGTGACCGTCGATGCGCACCGAGCCCTCCGTCGTATCGTAGAGCCTGGGCAACAGCGAGGCGATGGTGGTCTTACCCCCGCCGGAGGGGCCCACCAGCGCCATCATCTCCCCGGGCGCTATCCGGAACGACACCCCGGCCAGGGTCCACGTATCCTCGTCCTGTACGGGCAGGGTGTCGACGCGGCCGTCCTCGAGCGAGGCTATGGAGACGCCCGGACCGCCCGGATACCTGAACCAGACGTCGTCGAACGTAACCTCGCCGCGGGGCTCCGCCACGTCCACCGCGTCCGGCCGCTGTTGAATGGAGCTGGGAAAGTCCAGCACCTCGAACACCCGGTTAAACGACACCAACGCCGACTTCACGTCCACGGGTAGGTTGCTGAGACTGGTGATGGGCCCGAACAACCGCGTCAGCCACAGGCTGAAGGCGACGATGGTTCCTTGCGTTATCTCGCCGTTGATCACCATCCGGCCTCCCATCCAAAAGACCAGCGCCGTGCCTACCGCGGATACGATAGCGAAGCTCATGTACAGCATCCGGCCGTACATGGCCGTCTTGACCCCCAGGTCCCGAACCGCGCCGGCCTTGGAGGCGAACACATCGGTTTCCCTGTCGTAGTTGCCGAACAGCTTCACCAGCAGCGCTCCGCCGATGTGGAACCGCTCGGTCATCTGGTTGTTCATGATGGCGTCGCGCTCCATACGCCTTTGGACCAGCTGCTGGACAATCTTGGCGACCTTTTTGGTGGGGATCACAAACAGCGGGATAACCGTCAACGCCGCCAGCGCCAGCCGCCACTCGAGGGCAAACATGACCGCCGCGGTCACCAGCAGGTCCCCCACCGTGGACATCACGCCGGCCGTGGTCTCGGTCACGGCTTTCTGCGCACCGATGACATCGCCGTTCATCCGGCTCATCAGCGAACCGGTCTGGGTGCGAGTAAAGAACGAGACGGGCTGGCGCTGCACGTGGTTGAACAGCGACACCCGCAGGTCGAAAATGATGCCCTCGCCGATGCGCGAGGTCAGGTACCGCATGCCCACGGCCACAAGCCCGGTAGCCGCGGCCACGCCGACTATTGCCAGCGCCAGCAAGGTGAGCTGGCCCTGATCCCGGCCGGGAATAGCGGAGTCCAGAATGAACTTGATGATTAACGGTGGCAGCACGCCGAGACCGGACATCACCAAAGTTACTATCGCCAGGATGCCGATCTGGCCGCGATAAGACCGCGCAAACCGGTAAACGCGCTTAACCAGCCCCTTGGGCAGCGGCACGCTCTTGCCATCCTCGCGGGGCTGCATCATTCGCCAAACGTCGTGGGACATCTTTCTATTATGGGGTTGATGCCCATTCTGGACGGGCCACAGCGCCCAAACGCTATCGGGAACGGCTAAAGGTGTCCCGGGAAGGTGCCACTTGGGCAGCCGGGCGGTTACAAGGATTACGCCGTCCGTTTAGGATCGGTCTTACCAAGGAACAGACATGACCATGGACTCGGGAACGATGGAAGACGAATCTCCTCAGAACACCGAATCAGATTCGCTCGAAGAGCGCCCTATCGACCCCACCAAGCTCATGCGGATCGCCAGTTTGGTAAGGGAGGTTCTCGACGAGGCGCGGCGGATGCCCGCGACGCAGGAAGCGGCCACCGAATTGGCTGCACTTTACGGGAGAGTCAAAAAGCAGCTCGAAGATGCGCTGCCGGAGTTTCTGGTCGATGAGCTGGAGGAAATGGAGTTGGACCTGCCCTTCCAAGACGGCGCAACCGCCGATGAGGTACGGGTAGCGTACTCCGGTCTTATCGGATGGCTGGGGGGGCTGTTCCAGGGCCTGCAGGCGTCATTCCAGGCTCAATCCGCAGTATCTCAGCTGGAGCAGGCCCAGCACGACGAACAACCGGAAACACCGTTCTCCGGGGGGGTCCGCCACAAAAAAGAGGGCTACCTCTAGGCACTGCCGAAGCCTCCGCCGCCGGGGGTTAGCACCGTCACTACATCCCCCTCGCTCAGCTCCATGTCCACCTTTGCTGATACCGGTTTACCGTTGACCAGGTTGCGGCCGCGCGCGCCCGATCCACCGGACTCCTCGCCCTGCGGTCCGTGCCGCCGGCGGTCGCTGAGCAAAGAAAGTCTTGCATCCGTGAGCACTCGTACCGTGCGCTCAATGCCGTCCCCACCGCGCATGCGACCTGCGCCGCCGGAGCCGTACCGCAGCTGCAGCGACTCAACCCGCAAAGGCAGCTCCAGCTCCAGGGCCTCGATCGGAGTATTTAGCGTATTTGACATCCCCACGTGCACCCCCGACTCGCCGGGTCCGCTCGCCGAAGCTCCCTGGCCGCCGCCGATCGTCTCGTAATAGGTCCAACCCGACCCCCCGATAACCAAGTTGTTCATCGTGCCCTGCCCCTGAGCCGGCAACTGGGCTGCCTCGCCCAGAGCCAGCAGCACCGCATCGGCAATGCGCTGGCTCGTCTCCACGTTACCCGCCACCACCGCGGAGGGACGGAGAGCGTTGACTATGCTGCCTTCGGGAGCCTCAATGCGCAGCGGCCGGTACGCCCCGGAGTTGCGAGGCACGTCGGAGGACATCAGAACCCGCAGTGCGAAGTAGCAGGCCGAACGGGTAACTGCCAGGGGACAGTTGACATTGCCCGCCACCGCAGGGGCGCTTCCGTCGAAATCAATCGTAAGTTCGTCGCCCTTAATAACTACCCGCACCGCAATGGGTATGTCGTCATCTACGACCCCGTCGCCCTCCATGTACTCGACCGCCCGATAGCTGCCGTCCGGTAGCTCAGCGATCACCTTTCTGGCACCCGCCTCGGCGTAGTCGAGCACATCGTCAAACGCCGACAGCAGGTCGCCCGCTCCGTAGCGGCGGGCCATTTCCACCAGCCGGGTGACCCCTACCCTGTTGGCGGCGATCTGGGCCCTTAGGTCCCCCTCGCGGATCTCAGGGGTGCGAACGTTGGCCAGTATGAGATCGAGCACATCGTCGACCGGGCGTTGCTTCGCCACGATACGTACCGGGGGAATCACGATCCCTTCCTGATACAGTTCCCGGGAGCCGCTGGGCATCGATCCGGGCGTCATGCCTCCCACGTCGGAATGGTGCGCTCGGGTGACTGCGAAACCCAGAAGTCGCTCGCCCAGACCGATCGGCGACACCAGGGTGATGTCCGGCAGATGGGTACCGCCCCGGTAGGGATCGTTGAGGATGAATACGTCTCCGGCCTCCGGCTGCTTGTCCATCACAGCGGCCACCGACTCGGGCATGGCGCCCAGATGCACCGGGATGTGCTCGGCTTGAGCTATGAGGCGTCCGGAGACGTCGAACAGAGCAGCCGAGCAGTCCCGCCGCTCCTTGATGTTGGACGAGTACGAAGCCCGGATAAGCACCGCGCCCATCTCCTCGGCCACGCCGGCCAGCGCGCCTTGCAGCACCGATAGGCCGATCGGGTCGAGCATCAGCTCGACTCCCTGGTGAGCACCAGGGTTCCAATGTCGTCGAGCTTGGCCGACCAGCCGGAGCGCACCAGACAGGTTGACTCGCCGAGCTCGATCAGACTCGGACCCGACCAAACTGTGCCGGGATCCAGATTGCGGAGGCCGATTACCTCAACTTGCTTCCAATCGCCGCTCACGTAGATACGACGAGTGAAGCCGCCCGAACCCTCGGAAGGGGGCTCGACGGGCAATGCGACCTCCACAGGCTCAATCGCAGTCAGGCGAAGGTTCACAAACTCCACAGCGCGCTCGGGCATCCCGTACCCATAACGGGATTCGTGAGCAGCGTGAAACCGCTCTACGGTAACCGCTACGTCATCGCACTCCACCGTCAACTCGTAAGATTGGCCCGCATACCGCAGATCGGCACCCCGCTGTAGGCGCGATGCCCGGAGATAGTCTCCTATCCGGCCTTTTAGTTCATCGAACACCGTTTCCATGGCTGCCACATCGACCGAATCGCTGGCGTGCAGGAACGGTGCCACCACGTCCCGGCGTAGGTCCCCCAAAGCCAGCCCTAAGGCGCTCAGCACCCCGCACGCACGCGGGACCAAAACCACGGTCATGCCCAGCTCCTCAGCCAGAGCGCAAGCGTGCAAAGGCCCGGCGCCGCCGAAAGCCAGTAGGGCGAAACCCCGGGGATCCAGGCCGCGCTCGACGCTGATGACCCTTAGGGCCCGCGCCATCTCCGCTTCGGCCACCAAGATACCGCCCACCGCGGTCTGCTCGGCGCTTAGATTCAAGTCCGAGCCCAGAGCCTCCAACGCCTCCTCCGACCGGGCGGCGTCCAGCGCTATCTCTCCTCCAAAGATCGCCCCATCCTGCAGGTAGCCAAGCAAAAGGTTGCAGTCGGTTACGGTCGGCTCAGCGCCGCCGAGCCCGTAACAAGCCGGTCCCGGCTCTGCGCCGGCCGAGTGCGGACCCGCCCGCAACGCCTCGCCGTCGGACCACAGAATCGACCCGCCGCCGGCGCCGATGGTGTGCACGTCCACCATGGGAAGCTTGATGGGAATACCCCCAACCACCCCTTCGGTAGTGGTACGGGCCTGCCCGTCCACTATTGCCGCGACATCCGAGGACGTTCCTCCCATATCAAAGCTAAGAACATCCCGGTAGCCGCTTTCGGTCGCGACCCGGGCCGCACCGACGGCTCCGCCCGCCGGTCCCGACAACACGCATGCGGCTGCGTTCCCGGCGGCTGCGTCGATAGGCACCACCCCGCCGGAGGACTGCATGACCAGCGGGTCCGAAAGGCGCGCTGCCTTAGATTGCTCGGCCAGCTCATTGAGATAGCCGGACAGCGGCGGGCCCAGATACGCGTCCGCTACCGTGGTGGAAAAGCGCTCGTACTCACGAAACTCCGGAAGTACCTCGTGCGAACAGGCCACCTTGGTAGCGGGTAGAGCTGCGCGCAAGCCGTCGGCCACCCTGCTTTCGTGTTCCGGGTGCAGATAGCCGAAAAGCAGGCACACGGCGACCGCTTCCGGCCGTCCCGCCGAGACCTCCTGCACGCACTCGAGCAGCGAGTCTTCGTCCAGCGGAGTGATAACACCGTGCGGTCCGCAGCGCTCCTTGACTACATAACGCAGGTCTCTGGGTACCAGCGGGGGCGGGCGGTGCGCGGTTAGGTCGTACAGGGAAGCGCGGTTTTGGCGGCCTATCTCAATGAGGTCCCTGAAGCCTTCGGTGGTTACCAGGGCGGTCCTGGCCCCTCGCCTCTCCAGCAGCGCGTTGGTGGCCACCGTTGTGCCGTGGGCAAACGCTG
>JAHWKV010000139.1 GCA_019347725.1 Actinomycetota bacterium | reverse complement strand
GTCTGGTAGATCGGGTAGTAGCGCCGGTCGTTGACCGGGACCTGCGGGTTGCAGCCGGCGGGGAAGCTGGTGACCGCCTTGATGCCCCGCTCGTCGTACGCCTTGCGGATCCGCCGGACCACCTTCGTGATGTCGTTGGGGTCGATCTCCAGGCTCGCGACGAAGCGGTCCGGGTGGTCCCGAAGGGCCCGCTCGGCCACCTCGCCGTAGGGGCTGCCGATCATGCCGATGGCCACTACGGGCGCCTTGGCCTTCACGGCTAGACGGGCAACGCCGGTGCGCCCTCGATACAATCGGCCGTCCGGGGAGCGCGTTCCTTCCGGGTACAAGCCGAGCACGCCGCCCTCTTCGAGAACTTCGACACCGGTCTGTAGCGCAGCCTCAGCCATATGCCGGGAACCTCTCTTGACCGGAATCATGCCGAGCGACCGGAAGAACCACGCCGTCTTCCAGGACTCAAAGTACTCGGCTTTGGCCAAAAACACTACCCGGCGGGGTACGGCCAGGGGGATCCAAAACGAATCCAGGAACGACGTGTGGTTGCCGACGACGATTACCGGCCCCTCCTTCGGAAAGTTCTCGACGCCCTCTATCCTCACCCGGTACGCCAGCTTTAGATAGGGACCCAGGATTCCTTTCATCAAGCGATATATAAAGTTAGGGCCCATAAGCAAAAGTTCCCGGGTATTTGAGACGGATGCGGCCTCTTGCGACAATCTAACGGATTTAGCTCCATGGCGTCCCGGACGAGGCCGGCGGTTCAAGAGCGCTCCATCACCCACTTTATGCCCCGAACCGCCTGGCGGATCCTGTGCTCATTCTCCACCAGGGCGAACCGAACGTGTCCGTCGCCGGCTCGTCCGAACCCGATACCCGGCGACACGGCCACCTTGGCCTCGGCAACCAACATCTTTGAGAACTCCAGCGAGCCCATATGCCGGAACTGCTCCGGAATTGGGGCCCAGGCGAACATCGTCGCGGGCGGGTTGGGAATTTCCCACCCGATGCGGGACAGACCCGCAACCAAGGCGTCCCGCCGCGCTCGATAGGTTTCCCGGATCTCCTTGGGAGCCTCGGTGCACTCGTTGAGAGCGATGATTCCCGCGATCTGAATCGGCTGAAAGACCCCATAATCCAGGTAGGACTTCAGCCGTCCCAGCCCGGCCACGATCTCCGGGTTGCCGCACATGAACGCCAAGCGCCAGCCCGCCATGGAGTAAGACTTGGACATCGAGAAGAACTCCACGCCCACGTCCGCGGCGCCCGGCACCTGCAGCAGAGACGGGGCTCGCTCGGCGTCAAAAACCAGGTCAGCGTAAGCCATGTCGTGAACTATCAAAACGTCGTTGCGCTTGGCGAACTCCACCAGACGCTCAAAAAACTCGAGGCCAACGGTAACCGTGGTGGGGTTATGTGGGAAGGAGACGATTACCACCCGGGGTGGAGGCGAGGTGTTGTCGAAGGACTCGGTGAGGTTCTCGAAGAAGTCCCCGTCCAGCGACAGCGGGACCCTGATTACGTTGGCGCCGGCCAGCATCGGGGCGTAGGTGTGTATCGGATAGGTGGGCTCCGGCACCAGGCAAGAATCCCCCGGCTCCAGCAGAATCCACATGAGGTGACTGAGGCCTTCTTTGGCGCCGATGGTGGCCAGCGCCTGCGTGTCCGGGTCCAGGGTGACGTTGTAAGCACGCTCGTACAAGTCGCATATGGCCTGCCGCAGTTTGGGCAACCCGCGCGACGTCGAGTACCGGTGGTTGCGGGGGTTGGAAGCCGCCTCCTTCAACTTGTCCACGATCGGCTCCGGGGTAGGCAGGTCAGGGTTGCCCATACCTAGATCTATGACGTCCTCGCCGGAACGGCGCGCCTGGGTCAAAAGCGCGTTGACCTCGGCGAAAACATAGGGCGGGAACCTGCCTACCCGCCGAAATTCATACTTAGCTTCTTCCACTGCTTAAACCACTTCTCTTAGAACAGATGCCTGCGTTCAGCTTAGCGCCTTCGCACATTGGCGCCGAAAACATGCTCGAGCTTGATAAGGCACCCACGTTTGGCTTCCCCTTCACGGGGTAAATCTATAGAAGCGCGTAATTCGCGAAGAAACCAAGTATTGAAACTACAAGGAGGCATTAAATGCCGACCTACGAAGAAGAACCTGTCCGCGAGAGGCGAGTTGTGCGAGAGTCTGAGTCACCTCGGGAGAACCTGACCAGCTACGCATTCGTTA
The DNA here is from genome assembly GCA_019347725.1 of Actinomycetota bacterium. Lineage (GTDB taxonomy): Bacteria > Actinomycetota > CADDZG01 > JAHWKV01 > JAHWKV01 > JAHWKV01. Next base: position 2,249 of record JAHWKV010000139.1, on the reverse strand, counting down.
AGTACGCGTTCATGCTGGCGATAACCATCGTTATCCTGTACTTCCTCGCCACTTACATAATTCCTAGGTTCTAAACAGACCTAGAAACGAAAAAGGAGGCCCCTAGGGGCCTCCTTTTTTTCGTCTACATACCGTAAAGCGGGCCGTACTTGTTGCGGATGTAGGAGACAAACGGCGCGGTGTCGATCTCCTGCGCAGCCCGCTTACCGGTAGCGCCGGCTATTACCTCCGCAGGGAGCTTTAACGATCCCACCTCGTGCACGTTGGTACGCAGCCAGCCGAGCAGAGGAGCAAACTCACCCGCCCGAAGCTGGGCGTCCACCTTGTCCGCACCCCCTAGCGCCTGGGTCGCCGCTTCAAACAGGGCAGCCGAGTACACAGAGCCGATCAGATATGTCGGGAAGTACCCGAGGTAGCCCAGACTCCAGTGCACATCCTGCAATACACCGTCGGCGTCACTCGGCGGCTCGATACCCAGATGTCGCTTCATACTTTCGTTCCACGCGGTCGGAAGGTCCGCCACCGGAATCTCCCCCCGGCTAATCGCCAGCTCCAACTCAAAGCGCACCGCCACGTGCAGCGGGTAGGTCACCTCGTCGGCCTTGACTCGCACCAGTGAGGGCCGGACCCGGTTCACCGCGCGATAGACGTCCTCCGGCGTTGTGTCGGTCCAAGGCCTAAGCGACTGCTTGGCCTTCGGCAGCTCACCTTCCCAAAAAGCCAGGCTGCGCCCTACCTGGTTCTCCCACAGACGCGACTGCGACTCGTCCACCCCGAGGGATACCGACTCCCCGATCGTGGTCTCGGCCCAGTCGTCCCGCAGGCCCATGTGATACAGAGCGTGGCCCATCTCGTGCAGCGTGCCGAGAATCGCTTCCTGTACGTTCCCCGTGTCCACGCGCGTGGTCACCCTGACGTCGCCGGGACCTATCTCGGAAGTAAACGGGTGAGCGGAAACATCCAAGCGCCCCGCCTCCATGTCGTAGCCGAGCCGCTCCAGCAGATCGTTGCAGTAAGCCAGTACGGCCTGAACTTCGTACGGTCCCCGGGGCAAAACCCGGTCGTCGTCGCCGTGGGCGCGCGCAGCTTCGATCACCGGCGTAAGGCCCGCGGCAACAGAGTCGAACATCGGCCTTAGCATCTCGGCGGTGGCTCCGCGCTCGAACAGGTCCAGATGCGCGTCGTAGGGCTCCTTCTCGTAGCCAAGGGCTTCGGCCTGCTCGGCTTTCAGATCGAACATCCGCTGCAGCAGCGGCTGGAAAATCGAAAAGTCGTCTTTGCTGCGGGCCTCGATCCACGCCGCCTGCGAGCGCGAGGAGGTCTCGGCCAGATCCCGCACCAGGCGGGCCGGCATCTTTACCGCTTGATCGCGCTTGCGCTTGGCCAGCTCGACCATCGACCGCCTGGTCTCCCCCAGCGACTCCTGTTCGAGCTTGTCGATGACGGCCCCGTACTCGGTGCTGGCCATACGCTCATGCTCGATGGCCGCCAAAGTGCCGGATACCGACGCTCGCCCCGGCGCCGCCTTGGGCGGCATCATGGTTTGCTCATCCCACCCCATCAGTGAGGACATGCTGTCCAGGTGGCGCAGCTCGCGCATACGGGCGGCAAAGTCTTCCCAAGTACTGTCGGTCGTCATAGGCGTAGATCCTTTCGAATGGCCGGCCTTAGTTTTTTAGAAACGGCGCAGACGCAAAGCGTTGGCGATCACACTGACGCTGGAGAATGCCATGGCGCCTGCGGCTATGGCCGGGGACAGCTTACCGAAGGCAGCCGCGGGAATCGCCGCGACGTTGTAGGCGAAGGCCCAAAACAGGTTCTGGTAAATGACCCGCAGTGTCCTGCGCGCCAGAGCTATCGCTTCGGGAATCTTCTGCGGATCGGCGCCGACCAGGGTGATGTCGGACGCCTCGATCGCGACGTCGGCGCCGGTCCCGATAGCGATGCCCAGATCCGCCTGAGTCAACGCCGGCGCATCGTTGATACCGTCACCGACCATCGCAACGATCTTGCCCTCGGATTGCAGGCGCACGATCTCGTCGGTCTTGCCGCCGGGTAGAACGCCTGCGATCACGCTGTCGATGCCGAGTTCGGCGGCCACCACCTTGGCCACCAGCTCATTGTCGCCGGTGATTATCCCGACTTCAACGCCTGCATCGTGCAAGGCCTGCACCGCCTGAAGGGCTCCTGGGCGCACCCGGTCCGACAGGGCAACCAGGCCCTGAGCCTTGCCCCGCCAGCCGACAGAT
>JAHWKV010000138.1 GCA_019347725.1 Actinomycetota bacterium | reverse complement strand
AACGGCATCAAGATGGCGGTTAGGGACGCGACCACAGAATCAACGGCACCGGCAATCGCCGCGGCGGGCTGGGGAGCGCGTTACGCGGCCCGTGATGCGGCCGCGGAGGTGTCCGGCGATTGCGCCTGGGACGCGGCCTATATGATCGCCTGGCAGGCGGCTTTGCCGGTGGGTGGTTTCGTACCAGGTGAAGCTAGTGCCGAAGTTCGAAAGGCTCTTGAGCCGGTTACCGAAACGATGCACGAGGTGCTGTTTCAGCTACTCGATGCACTGCTGGAAACCCGCCAGGTGCCTCAGGAGCTGAGGGACCAGATCCAAACCAAGGAATCCGGGTATGTTCCGCCAGAAGGAGAAACAGGAGGTCTTTAGTGGGAAAGCTGGTAAAGGCCACGACCATCGTGTGGTTGGTGTGGTGTGCGTGGGTGGTCATCAGGGACAACGTTGTGGCTGCATACAAGCCGGGCTAAGAGGTTGAGCATCGTCTTGGCAGTCCGGCCGCGCATGGCAACGGGGATCGGTGCTTTTTAGCCTGCGCATCTCGCTGCCCGATCGCCCGGGTACTTTGGGGTTGGTCGCATCGGCGTTCGGCCGAGGGGGCGCCAACATCCTCACCCTGGACGTAATCGGCAGCGAGGGCGACCTCGCTGTGGACGACCTTCTCGTGGAGGCGCCGCAGGGCCTGACCCGCGCGCTGCTGCTCGCAAAGGAGGAGGTTCCCGGCTTGGTGGTCGAGGAGTTGACTTCTCACGAGGCCTTTCACGATCGCATGTCGCCGCTGGAGCTGGCCACCGTGCTGACGGAGACGGGCGGATCGCCGGTGCAGGTCTTGGTGGAGCGTTTGCCCGAGGCGCTACGGGCCGAGTGGTGTGCGGTGGTTCGGGGCACCGGTAACGGGCTCGAGGTGCTGGGCGCGGGCATAGGTGCTCCTCAGTTGAAAGGAGTCTGCGGGTCGTGGCTGCCGCTGGACGGAGTCCGACGCTTGCCGCCGGCCGACTGGATGCCGTCATCGTGGACCATGGGTCCAGGCTCGAAAGGGGGGCTGGGGAAGTTTGAACTGGCGGCGGCACCGCTGCACGAGCCTTCCACGGTGGTAATGGTGGCGCGGCGGGACCGACCGCAGTTTCGTAAGTCCGAGCTCAAAGAGCTCGAATTGCTGGCCAGGATCTGCGCAGCCGGATCTCGAACCCGAGCAATCTCCGGTTAGTGACCCACCTGTTCGCGTCCACCGCGACGCGTTGGTTGACCAATGTGTTTAGGCTTACTTAGAAAATACAAACCTGGCGGCGTGGCCGAGTGGTTAGGCAACGGTCTGCAAAACCGTCTACCCCAGTTCAATTCTGGGCGCCGCCTCAACGACGTGGCCGGGTCAGGGTGAGGCTTTATAGCCGGCCCTTGCCCCGGTGACGACCCCGAATCGAATCCCATGGTCGATGGGATATAGGATCATCCTTGCTTGACGCGTCGGCGGAAGCTGGCCGTTCATATAATTGTCAGGAACCGTCGCCGGCGTGGATGTCTAAACGGGCGCTGGGGCATTGCTCCAAAGACGGTCCGAAAGGAGATCAAGCCTCGATGCAGGACCCAAAGAATTCGAAGACCACCGCCGCTGAGGGCAAGTCCTCCAAAGGAGGCTCAGACAAGGTTCCGGCCGCTTCACCGCGCGGCGGCACCATTGGCATACTGGCGGGAGTCGCCCTCATCGCGCCCGTGCTCATACGGGAGCTAACGACCGGGACCGACCCCTTTTTGCTTCTGCCGGTGGCGCTGGTCGTGATGACGTTTGCGCTCGCGGGCTTTCGCAAGGTGCAAGGTGGCAAGGACGGCACAGTCGGGCGTATCGGTCTGATACTCGGCGCTGCTGGCGCGCTGCTGCTGGCCGTGATGCTTGGGGTCATCGCCTACTTGGACATCGTCAACAACACCAGGCTGCAGAGTGTCACACCCGTTTACTTGGGGGTCATACTGCTGCTGGCCGGCATAGTGCTGTTTGGAGGAGCCTCTTTGAAAGCCGGGGTCCTGGGCAGGGGAGCAACCCTGCTGTTCATGGTCAGCCTGCCGTTGGGGATCTTGCTCGACCTCATGGGGGCGTTTCGGGGGCGAAGTTTTCGCTGGGGTCCTGACCTGGTGCTTGGCCCGGGAACGCATCTTGGCCTTAAGGTGATGGGGCTGGCGCTGATCTGGCTGGGGTATTCGATCCTGAACAAACGTAAGCAAAAGGTGGATACTGCCTAGAGGTGCAGCACCGGGGCGTATAGCTCAGGGGGAGAGCGCTTCCTTGACACGGAAGAGGTCCGAGGTTCAAATCCTCGTACGCCCACCGATGTCGTGTCGCGAGACATCGCGGACACATGTCGCGAGTCATCGTGGACACTCTAGATCCTTCCCCTGGTAGTTGCGGGAGGGGTCAATCTTTAAGTGCCTGAGTAGTTCTCCGTTGTCGTCGATCACCCGCACATCGCGCCCGTCGACGAGCATGGTCACTCGCCTTCCGCGGTTGGCCCAACCCATGCCGATGTGCAGCAACTTGCCCCGGTAGCGCAGAGTAACCTTGCCGTTTTTGTCCACCTTGTCCTTGCGGACTCTGAACTGGCCGGCAAGGTCGGTCAGCTTGGGCCCGGTTGGCTTTGCCTTGGCCAGGGAATCGAAAGCGACTTTGGGTGTCATGCGGCCTCGGGCCCGGTGAGGCCTGTGCAAGTTGTAGTACTCGACGAATCGGTCGATCTGGGCCTGCAGTTCGGCGGTGGTGGCGGCAGGATCCTGCTTGGCCAGATACTTCTTCAGGGTCTGATGGAATCGCTCAACCTTCCCGCAGGTTTGCGGATGGTTGGCCCGGGAGCGTTTGTGGACGATGCCAAGGGCCAGCAGCTCAAGTTCAAAGGCACACGACCCACCCCTGTGCCAGGCGGTGTAGATACACCCGTTGTCGGTCAGAACCGCCTGAGGCATGCCCCAGGCGTTCGCACAGGCGTGAAAGACGCTCACCGCGTCGGCGGCCGAGGCCACCGGTAGCGCCTGGCTGCCCAAGCAAATCCGGGAGTAGTCATCGATGAAGTTGACGATCTCTACCCCGGTCCCGTCGGCCAGCTTCCAATGCGTCATGTCGGACTGCCAGCACTCGTTGGGCAGATGAGCCTCGAAGCGCCGGTAGGAGCTGCGGGGGCGCTTGTGCGGCTGGGCGACGATGAAGCCCCGGCGGGATAGCACTCGCCAGATGCTCGCTACCGAAGGCGGGTCGGGATGATCGTGCGACAGGTGCCAGTGGATGGTCTGCGCCCCGGCGTCGAAGCCTTGACCGGCCAGCTCCTTGCGGAGCCGGACGATCTGGTCCTCCAGATCATCTGAGGTCCTACCGGGAACCGAGTGCGGTCTTCGGGATCTGGCAGCCAGCTCCTCGTATCCCCCAACGCGGTACCGGCTCACCAGCTCGCTAACCCAGCTCTTGGAAACCCCGTGGCTTCTGGCTACCTCCCGGCAGCTGCGCCCCTCCACCACCACCGCATCCACGACGTACCGAGCCAGATCCATGAACACCTCCCAAGTAGGTGTCCACTATGTCGCGCGACATGCGTCCACTATGTGGTGAAATCACACACTCGTACGCCCACCGATGTACAACTGACAATGATCGGCTACTTCGGGGTCGTTGTCTTTTGCCTTAGTCGTTCGTATGGAGTCTGACCCCCAAGCGATCCGTGGGGGCGGGAGAAATTATAGAAGTTCTCCCACTCCGTCAGCTTCTCGTTGAACAGCTCGGTGTCGTCGATCACCACTCCATCGAGCATCCGGTAGAACTCCTCGGCATCGATGCGATGGGATCTTTCGACCTTGCCGTTGAGCCGCGGCGTCGCCGGCTTGATGTAGATGTGGCGGATGCCGCGGTCCAGCAAATGACAGTGAAAGCCCGACTGAAACTCTGATCCATTGTCCGTTTGAATCACCTCCACCCGAAACGGCAGCTTCTCCAGGATGTAGTCGGCAAACTGGATGGCGGTCTTTTGGTTCAGCCGGTCGTAGATCTTGAGCACGCGCAGTCTCGTGCAGTCGTCGATGGCGGTGAACTGGTAGTACTTGCGTCGAGCACCCCCGACCGGCGCTACGAATTTCACGTCAATTTGTACCTGATGGCCGGGCTGGGGCTTCTCGTAGCGCTTCCAGCGGTCCTGGTGGCGCTTGTAGCGCTGGGAAGCCGGCAGCCGGTTCATGCCCACCCTTTTTAGGATCCGCCACACGCCGGAGCTGGAGATATCGACGTCGTGGTAGCGCTTTAAGTACATCTGGATCTTCTACCCTACGCCGCCTTGACACCGGCAGAGAATGGCATATGCTTCCAAGTAGGCAGCGTCGGAGAGCGGCTCCGAGCAGCCCGCCGGGGGCATCGGCTCGGCCCTTCGAACCCCACCGCCGCGCTCTGGCTCACGCCTCAGTGACCGGAAATGGCCATTGTGGGCTCTTTTCGCGCCCCTTCGATTAAACCAGGG
>JAHWKV010000137.1 GCA_019347725.1 Actinomycetota bacterium | reverse complement strand
TCAACATCCACTCCCTGGCGGTCGGCGTCACCGAGACCCCCAAGATCAGCCGGATGACGATTGTCGTCGACCTGGCCGAACGCCCCCTGGAGCACGTGACCAAACAGCTCTACAAGCTGATCAACGTGCTCAAGGTTATCGAACTGGACCCGGAGTCGTCGGTCGAGCGCGAGCTGATGCTGATCAAGGTACGGGCCCACGACAAGGTGCGCAGCCGGATCATCGAGCTGGTCGACGTCTTTCGCGCCAAAATCGTCGACGTCGGCTCCGAGAGTCTGACCGTGGAGATCAGCGGTGATCCCAACAAGCTGCACGCTTTTGAGGATCTCGTGGCCGAGTACGGAATAATCGAGCTGGTCAAGACCGGCCGCGTGGCACTTTCCAGAGGTTCCAAGTCGATCAAGGACCGCACCTTGAAGGTAGCGGGCTAAAAGGAGGCAGCCAAGCATGGCCACGATGTACTACGAGTCCGACGCCGACCCACAGGTTCTGAAGGACCACCCCATTGCCATTATCGGGTTCGGCTCACAAGGTCATGCCCACGCACTCAACCTCAAGGAGTCGGGTTTCGACGTCCGGGTCGGGCTGCGCGAGGGGTCTTCGTCCTGGTCCAAAGCAGAATCGGCCGGTTTGAAGGTCATGGAGACCTCACAGGCCGCCAAAGAGGCTGAGATCATAATGGTGCTGGTACCCGATCAGACCGCCAAGGACATCTACGCCGAGTCGATTGCCGCCCACCTGGGTGAGGGCGACTCCCTGGTGTTTGCACACGGCTTTAGCATTCATTTCGGCGCCATAATCCCTCCCGAAACCGTGGACGTGTTCATGATTGCCCCCAAAGGCCCGGGCCACTTGGTGCGGCGTACCTACACCGAGGGCATCGGTACGCCGGCACTGGTGGCAATCCAGCAGGACGCCTCCGGCCGGGCGCTGTCCAAGGCCCTGGCGTACGCGTACGGGATCGGTGCGACGAGGGCTGGGCTCATCGCGACCACCTTCCGCGAGGAGACCGAGACGGACTTGTTCGGCGAACAGGCGGTTCTCTGCGGCGGGCTCACGCGATTGATGCAGAACGGCTGGCAGACGCTCGTCGACGCCGGCTACCAGCCGGAAATCGCCTACTTCGAGTGCGTGCACGAAGTCAAGCTGATCGTCGACCTTATCTACGAGGGCGGTTTGGCCAATATGCGCGACTCCATCTCGGACACGGCCGAATACGGCGACCTTACGCGGGGAGACCGGGTCATCGGCGACGGGGTCCGAGAGGCGATGGACAAGCTGCTGGTCGATGTCCAAAACGGCGGCTTTGCCAAGGAGTGGATCTCCGAAGCGGACTCTGGCGGAAGCAAATTCGCCGAGCTCAAGGAGGCCGCAGCATCCCACCCGATGGAGGCTGTCGGCAGGCAGCTGCGTTCGATGATGCCCTGGCTCAAGAAGGGCTAATGGCATGAGAAATTTTCTACCTTGGGAGCTGGATCACCCACTCGCGCTTTGACGGCTCGGGTCGCTGCTGCAAAAGGTGCGACTCAGAGCTGCATCGCCAGTGAGCCAGTCTTAAAATCCCAAAGGAGCACACCGATGTCAGATCAAGTACGCATATTCGATACCACGCTCAGAGACGGCGAGCAATCGCCCGGGATCAACCTCTCCGGCAAGGAGAAGGTAGAGATCGCCCAACAACTGGCCGCCATGGGCGTGGATGTCATCGAAGCCGGTTTCCCTATCAACTCGCAGTCCGAGTTCGAAGCCGTCTCTGCCGTGGCGGCCAATACCAAAGGTCCGGTTATCTGCGCACTTGCCCGTATGAGCTCCAAGGACATTGACCGTGCCTGGGAATCCATCCGCGAGGCACAGAGGAGCCGCGTCCACGTCTTCATCGCCACCTCCCCGATCCACATGGAAAAGAAGCTGCACATGAACCCGGATGAGGTCTACGCGGCTGTAGTAGAGGGGGTGGAGCGCTCCGCCGGTTACACTACCGACGTCGAGTTCTCTGCCGAGGACGCCACACGCAGCGATCCCGAATTTCTGGTCAAGATCTATCAAGCAGCCATCAAGGCCGGCGCCACCACATGCAACGTCCCCGACACCGTCGGTTACGCGCTCCCCCACGAGTACGCCGACCTGTTTCGCTACCTGATCGACAACATTGAGGGCGCCGACGACGTCGTTTGGTCAACCCACACGCACCAGGACCTCGGGCTGGCGGTCGCCAACGCGCTGGCCGGCGTGAGAGCCGGAGCCCGACAGGTCGAGGGCGCCATGAACGCCATCGGCGAGCGGGCCGGTAACTGCTCGGTCGAGGAGGTCATCATGGCCATCCAGACCAGGGGCGCATCCATGGGCAACGTCTACACCGGGGCCGACACCAAGCAGATCGTGCGCACCTCTCGCCTGGTATCGGCGCTCACCGGCTACCAGGTGCCTCCGAACAAAGCGATCGTAGGAGCCAACGCCTTTGCGCACGAGGCGGGGATCCATCAACACGGTGTGCTCATGGAGCGCACCACCTACGAGATCATGGACGCCACGTCGGTGGGCTGGGAGTCCAACCGCATCGTGCTCGGCAAACATTCGGGGCGTCACGCCTTCTCCAAAACGCTCGGTGACCTCGGCTACGAGCTGAACGAGGAAGAGCTGGGGCGGGCCTGGACGCGCTTTAGGGACCTGGTCGACCGCAAGATAGAGATGACCGAAGCCGATTTGGTCGCACTGGTCACCGACGAGATGTCGACTACACCGGATGCCTACGTCCTGGAATCATTCCAGGTCCGCGGCGGAACCCACGCCAACCCCACCGCCAAGGTGCGTGTGCGCATGGGGGAGGTGGTCAGTGAGGAGTCGGCCGAGGGGGACGGCATGATCGACGCTGCGTGCGGGGCCATTAAGCGAGCCGTCGGCATCGACTGCCGTCTGGTTTCATTCAAGGTCGCCGCGGTGACTCCGGGCACCGATGCAGTGGGCGACGTCTCGGTGCAGGTCGAGGTTGAGGGAGCCCGGTACACCGGACGCGGGGTCTCCACCGATGTGGTGGAGGCTTCCGCTCGAGCATTTCTAAACGCAGTGAACCGCGCCACCGGCGTGGGCGCCCACAAGCCGGCCGACATCGCTCCCTCCTTTTAGAGGGAAGAATCCGAGGAACAATGAGAAGACACAGCCTTGCCGTGATACCCGGCGACGGGATCGGCCCGGAGGTAACCGAGGGCGCTCTTATGGCCCTGGACGCAGTAGCCGACGCCGAGGACTTCGCTTTGGAGGTCACCAGCTACGACTTAGGTGCGGAACGGTATCTGCGCTCCGGTGAGGTTCTGACCGACGACGATCTGCAGAGGCTATCCGATCACGAGGCGATACTGCTCGGAGCGGTCGGAGACCCCAGAGTCCCTCCGGGGGTACTGGAAAAAGGCCTGCTGCTTAAGCTTCGGCGCGAGCTGGACCTGTATGTGAACCTGCGCCCGGCGCGGCTTATGAGCGGCGTCACCAGTTCGCTGAGCCCTGTGTACTCCGAAGACATCGATGTGGTCGTCGTGCGGGAAAACACTGAAGGCCTCTACTGCGGCCGCGGGGAACTGACCGGTCAGGGCACCGAGGAAGAGGTGGCGACGGAGGTTTCGCTCAACACCGCCGCCTCGGTGCGACGCATCGTGACCTACGCCTACGAGCTGGCGGCCGAGCGGAACGAGACGTTGACTATGGTCCACAAGACCAACGTGCTCGAGCGGGCCGGAGGTCTGTACGGGCGGATGATGAGAGAGGTCGGCGAAAACTACCCCAACGTATCTACCGCATACCAGCACATCGACGCCGCCTGCCTGTTAATGGTCACCCAACCCAAGAGGTTTCAGGTGGTGGTTACCGACAATCTGTTCGGCGACATCCTCAGCGACCTGCTGGCGGGCCTTGTCGGCGGCATCGGCTACGTGGGCAGCGCCAACATGAACCCCGGCAAGGTGTCTATGTTCGAGCCGGTCCACGGCTCGGCGCCCGACATAGCCGGAACCGGTCTGGCCAACCCTATAGGGGCAATCCTATCGGCGGCGATGATGCTCAGGCACATCGGTGAGGAGTCCGGCGCAAGACGGCTGGAAGGTGCGGTAGAAGCGGTGGCGGCCAAGATCGAGCTGGAACAGCTGTCAACCCGGGAAGCGGCGGAGCTCATAGCGGAGGCTACGACTTAAAGCACGGTATCCGGCAGAAGGTGGCCGCCGGGTCTAGGCCGGGTAATTGGCCGCCAGCCGCCGGACGGTGTTTAGGTTGCGCAATGTTGTAGGGCCGCCCAGAGCTTTCTCGAGAAGCCTGCCGGTTACGCGCGATCGGCCCGGGCCAGCCAGTACAGCTCCCTGCCGTACACCTCGACCGCGTCGACCTCGGTGCGCAGCGCCTCGGCGGCCTCGGCGGCCTCCGGCGACGGATTCTTGAGGAAGCCCACATGCAGGGGCCGGCCCTCGGTCTTTGCCAAACCGAACGGGCGGTGCTCCAGGATCTTCCGCAGCTCCGCCGGCGTCCGCAGGAACG
>JAHWKV010000136.1 GCA_019347725.1 Actinomycetota bacterium | reverse complement strand
CGCTCTTCCGATCTAAGGGCACGGTGCGCCAGACGATCACCATCAAGGCCGGCATCTCCGGCGACCACGCCCGGCAGATGAACAAGTTCATCAAGGACCTCAAGTTGAAGGGCGTCAGCTCCCAGGCGCAGGGGGACCAGCTGAGGGTGTCGGGAAAGAAGCGCGACGACCTTCAGGCCGTCATCGCCGCCCTGAGGGCCGAGGACTTCGGCATACCGCTGCAGTTCACCAACTACAGGTAGCTATGAGTTCGAACGACTGCATCTTCTGCAAAATAATCGCCGGCGACGCTCCCGCCTACAAAGTGTTCGAAGACGCCGACGTGACAGCTTTTTTAGACATCTTCCCGTGGGCCAAGGGCCACACGCTGGTAGTGCCCAAGAACCACTGGCCCAACATCTTTGATATTCCCGACGACGACGCCGCCGCAGTTATGCGGGCGGTGCGAAAGATAGCTCCCGCCCTGCGCGACACGCTTCAGGCGGACGGGCTGAACCTTCTGCAATCCAACGGCAGTGCGGCATGGCAAACGGTGGACCACTTTCATATGCACCTCATCCCGCGCTGGGCCGGCGACTCCCTGGTACCTCCGGGTCACTCTGCCCCAGGCGACCACGAGGCCATCGAAGCCACGGCCAAGAAGCTATCCCAGCAGCTATCTGATTAGCGGCTCTTCCTCTTCCGTTTCGCCCAGGGGGAACTCCACGAACTGCTCGACGCTCTCGACGCGGGCCTCGACCGCCTCGCGCACCTTGTCCAAGCGCTCGGCGTCGGCCAGCTCCTCCTCGGACAGATCGTTGGCCGGCAGGCCCGTATCGGCCGCGGTGTGCTTGGCCAGGCCCAAAACCCCCAGGGAAGGCTCCAGGACCGAGAACCACATCAGGTCCTGGGGGCCTTGCATCTCGGCGCCCACGATGAGTTCGTCGAGCTCGGTCTTGGGAACCAAGATGGGGTAACGGGTGGCCTGCTCGACGATGCGCGGCCTACCGGCCGCATCGGTGACCAAACCGTCCCCGCCGGCGAAGGCTTCGGCCTGCTGCTCGGCTCGGCGCAGGGCGTCGTCTAGGAAGGGCTTGGGGTCTCGCGCCGGGCTGCCCGGCCCTCCCGGAGAGCGAGGGGTGCCGGGATGGATCTCAAAATGCAGGTGAGGTGCGCCCCCGACCGCGTTGCCCGTGTCGCCCACGAACCCGATGACCTGCCCCATCTCTACCCGCTGGCCAACCTCCAGGCCCCGGGCCCAGCTCTGCAGATGGGCGTAGTAGTAGGCGTTTCCGGAGTCACCCAGGATCCAGGCCGAGATACCGCCGGCGCCCGCGGTCCCCTTCTTGATCACCCGGCCCCCTTCCGAGCTCACGATCGGAGTGCCGAAGTCGGCAAACAGGTCGGTGCCCTCATGCAAATGAGGTGCGGGCGTCCAGCGAGGAAAGCCCCAGTCGTGGCTAAAGTTGGACGGCCCGGCAATCGGGTAGGGGGCCACTACCTGCAACATCGCATCCTGGAGCGGCACGCCCTGGCTGACCACCGGCTGCAGGTTGGCGATCAGAGTATCGGTGTTCTTGGCTGGAGATCGAGCAATGTTGGGCAACTGAAGAGGGAAGACCGCCCCTCTTGACGGAGGCTGGGCTGCAGCATTCTGCTGATCTCTGGGCGGCGCCCCTGGGGCCGCAGGCCCTCCGGGATCCCCCGGAACGGGAGCACCGGGGCCGGGTGGTGGCGCGGGCTCCTGGGGGTTGAGCAGCAGGTCCAGCAGCGGATTCAACTGGGCGCCGGCCGGTGCAACCGACCCTAAAACCATAGCTGTGGCCAGAACTGCACATACCGCCAGCTTCTTTGCGCGCACCACGCATCCTCCAAACCACAAAGAGTGCCAGCCGGGGGACCCCCGGCGGTCGGATAAGGAACCTTACCGCGCTTGGGAAGGCCTAAGTCAAGCCGGTCCAGGAAATAGCCAGGCCGCCGCTCCAGACGGCCCGGGAAACGCTAGGTGAATGAGCCTTAGAGCGGGTTGGCAAAGGATTGCCCCGTCATCTTTTCGAGGCGGGCAATACGCTCCTCGGTGGGCGGGTGGGTGCTGAACAGCTTGGAAGCGCCGCGCGCCAGCGGGCCCCGCAGCGGGTTAACGATGTACATGGGCGCCGCCGATTGGTTGACGTTCATCGGCCGCTGTTTGGCTCCGGCCTCGAGTTTGCGCAAAGCGCTGGCCAGACCTTGCGGATGGCCGGCGATTTGTGCGCCGATTGCATCCGCGCGGAACTCGCGGGAACGGGATACCGCCATCTGGATGATTACCGCCGAGATGGGGGCTACGATGCTCGCCACCAGCAGGGAAACCAGACCACCGGGGCCGTCGTTGTCGCGGCCTCCGCCGCTAAATATCGCACCCCAGCGGGCCATGACGGCAATGAAGGAGATAGCGGCAGCAATGGTGGCTGCGACCGAGGCGATCAGGATGTCCCGGTTGCGCACATGTGCCAGCTCGTGAGCCAGCACCCCTTCAAGTTCCTCGCGGTCCAGCGTCTGCATGATGCCCCGGGTAACCGCAACCGCCGCATGTTCGGGATTGCGCCCCGTCGCAAAAGCGTTGGGCTGATCGGAAGGAATGATGTAGAGCGACGGCATCGGCAGGCTGGCCCCCTGGGTGAGCCTGCGCACCGACGAGTACAACTCCGGCGCCTCGGCCTCGGAAACCGGCTTGGCCTTGCTCATCTTCAGCGCAAGCTTGTCCGAGAACCAGTAGGACCCGACGTTCATCACCAGGGCGAAAGCAAGGCCGAACATGGCCCCGCCGCGCCCTACCATGCTGCCCAAACCGACCAGCACACCGGACATGGTGGCCAGCAGAACTACCGTCTTCAAGTTGTTCTTCATTTACGCATCACCTCTTGAATCTAAGATTACAGCGCAGACCGGATTAGGGGGCTGACGGCCGCTTAAAACTCGTTAAGAACACAACTCAATTATCTCGAGACCCGGTCCGAAGTTTTTTGGCCCGGCTGCGCGGTTACCGTCAACACGAATCCTCTATAGGCTTGGTGAGTGACCACTCAACGGGTGCGGCTGCTTGCCGACGAATCCCTCCGGGGCAGCACCTGGTGCCGGGCGCACAGCAACCTGATCGACCAGTGGCTTACCGAGCTGCTGCAGGCGGCTTGCGGGCCCAGCCCCAAGGGTGTCGCGCTGGCCGCCATCGGCGGTTACGGCCGGCAGGAGTTATCACCCGGCAGCGACATCGACGTGCTGCTGCTGCACGACCGCAGGGTAAATGTAGCGCCGATAGCCGACCGCGTCTGGTATCCGGTATGGGACGAGGGGTTGCAGCTGGGCCACCGGGTCACCACCATAAAAGAAGAGTTGAAGCTGGCCTCCGACGACCTGGACACAGCGACCTCGCTGTTGGAGCTGCGCCACGTTGCGGGCGATGAGACCCTCACCTCCCACCTGACGGCCGAGGCGTCGGCCTCTTGGGAGAAGCGCTCCAAGCGCTGGCTGGCCGAGCTTGCCGACCGGGTGGATGAGCGGCACGCTCGCTTTGGAGAGGTGGCGTTCCGCTTGGAGCCGGACCTCAAGGAAGGGCGCGGCGGCTTGCGCGACGTGCACGCATTAAAGTGGGCCGAGGCCTCCCACCGGGTGCTGCTCGAGCACGACGATGCCACGCTTGCCCAGGCCTACTCGGTGATTCTCGATGCCCGGGTGGAGCTGCAGCGGCTCACCGGACGCCAGGGCAACGTTCTGGCGCTCCAGGAACAACCGGCCGTAGCCAAGGCCCTCGGCGACGCCGACGTGGACGAGATGATCGCCCGCATTACCGAAGCGGCTCGCACCGTCGCCTGGACCTCCGACGATGCGTTTCGGCGGGTGAGGGCAATCGTGTCGGAACGGCCGGCTCTGGGCACCGTCAACTGGGGAACCGCGCTGGGCCACGGGATGGTGCTGAGACTCTCGGCCCTGGAGCTGACCCCGCAGGTGGATGTGGACGATCCGCTGACCTTGCTGCGAGCGGCCAAGGCCGCCGCAACCAACCGGGCCGTTATCGAACGCAACAGCCTGGAGATGCTGGTGCGGGCCCAGGCGGAGATCCCCGATCCGTGGCCCGAGGAGATGCGCAGCTTGTTCGTAGGGCTGCTGCGCACCGGATCAAACGCGATCGAGGTCATCGAGGCGCTGGACCAGCGCGGTCTGTGGTCCCGCTTGATTCCACAGTGGCGGCCCGTACAGGCCAAGCCGCAGCACAACGCCTATCACCTGTACACGGTGGACCGGCACCTGCTGGAAACCGTCGCCCATGCGGCGGAGCTGACCGAGAGGGTCACCAGGCCCGACCTGCTGATGGTGGTCGCCCTGCTGCACGACATCGGCAAGGGCTACGACGGCGATCACAGCGTCGTAGGGGCCGAGATGATCGCCTCCATAGGCGCCCGCATGGGCTTTAGCGAGGCGGATTGTCAGACGCTGTCCGAGCTGGTCCGCTGGCACCTGCTGCTCCCCGACGTGGCCACCAGACGCGATCTCGACGATCCGG
>JAHWKV010000135.1 GCA_019347725.1 Actinomycetota bacterium | reverse complement strand
GACGATGCCCTTGAACCGAACGCGCTTGTACTTGCCGCAGTAGCACTCCCAGTCCTTGGTGGGACCGAAAATACGCTCGCAGAACAGACCATCCTTCTCCGGCTTTAGGGTCCGGTAGTTGATCGTCTCGGGCTTTTTGACCTCGCCGTGGGACCACATTTGGATCTGCTCAGCCGTCGCAAGGCCAATTCGAAGCTCGTCGAAATAAGTTACATCAAGCACTTAGGTTTGCCTCCCGTTTAGGCTTCGAGGTCGACAGATGCGGGCTCTCGGCGGGACAAATCGATGCCCAGCTCTTCCGCGGTCCGGTAAACGTCCTCGTCTATCTCCTTCATCTCAATTTCTTTTCCTTCGGCCGAGAGCACCTCGACGTTCAGGCACAGCGACTGCATCTCCTTGATGAGTACCTTGAACGACTCGGGGATGCCCGGCTCGGGGATGTTCTCGCCCTTGACTATGGCCTCGTAGACCTTGACCCGGCCCAGCACATCGTCGGATTTGATGGTCAGCAGCTCCTGAAGAGCGTAGGCGGCGCCGTACGCCTCCAGGGCCCACACCTCCATCTCTCCAAAACGCTGGCCTCCGAACTGCGCCTTTCCGCCCAGCGGCTGCTGGGTGATCATCGAGTACGGTCCGGTGGAGCGGGCGTGGATCTTGTCGTCCACCAGGTGACTAAGCTTCAGGATGTAGGTGTAGCCGACCACGATCGGGGCGTCGTAACGCTCACCGGTGCGTCCGTCGTGCAGCCACGCCTTGCCGTCGCGACCCACCATGGTCTCGTCGCCGTAGGTGTTGTCGATCGAGTGCTCCAGGGCCTCTAGGATGTCCTCCTCGCGGGCGCCGTCGAACACCGGGGTCGATACCCACATGGTCTTCTCGCCGTTGGTCTCGTAGTCGGCGGTGCGCTCGTGGATCCAGCCGTGCTTGGCCGCCCACCCCAGGTGCGTCTCCAGCACCTGGCCCAGGTTCATACGGCTGGGCACGCCCAGCGGGCTCAAGATGATGTCCACCGGGGTCCCGTCGGCCATGAACGGCATGTCCTCCAGCGGCAGGATCTTGGAGATGACGCCCTTGTTGCCGTGGCGTCCGGCGAGCTTGTCGCCCTCTTGGATCTTGCGCTTTTGGGCTACCTGGACCTTGACCAGCTGGTTCACGCCGGGGGCCAGCTCGTCGCCGTCCTCGCGGGTGAATACCCGCACGTCGATCACCGTGCCGGTCTCGCCGTGGGGAACCTTGAGCGAGGTGTCGCGCACTTCCCGGGCCTTCTCGCCGAAGATGGCCCTTAGCAGGCGCTCCTCGGGGGTGAGCTCGGTTTCTCCCTTGGGAGTGACCTTGCCCACCAGCACGTCACCGGGACCGACTTCGGCGCCGATGCGGATGATGCCGCGGTCGTCGAGGTCGGCCAGGACCTCCTCGCCCACGTTGGGGATGTCGCGAGTGATCTCCTCGGCCCCCAGCTTGGTGTCCCGGGCATCCACCTCGTGCTCGTCGATGTGGATGGAGGTCATCACGTCGTCGCGGACCAGCCGCTCGCTCAAGATGATGGCGTCCTCGTAGTTGTAGCCGTTCCACGGCATGAAGGCGACCAGCAGGTTCTTGCCCAGCGCCAGCTCACCGGCGTCGGTGGAGGGGCCGTCGGCCAGGATCTCGCCCTTGGTGACCTTGTCGCCCTCGGCGATGATCGGCTTTTGGTTCATGCAGGTGGCCTGGTTGGACCGGTGGAACTTGGCCAGCTTGTACTGCCGTTCGCCCTTGGCCTCTTTGACGATCAGGTAGTCGGCCGAGACCTCGGTCACGACGCCGTCCGCCTCGGCGATGACCATCTCGCCGGCGTCCATGGCGGTGCGCCGCTCCAGCCCGGTGCCGATGTACGGCGCCTGGGGCTGCAGCAGCGGAACTGCCTGCCGCTGCATGTTGGCGCCCATCAGGGCCCGGTTGGCGTCGTCGTGCTCCAAAAACGGGATCAAGGCGGTGCCCACCGAAACCAGCTGCTTGGGCGACACATCCATGTAATCGACGTTGCCGGGGCTTACGAAGTCCACGTCGCCGCCCTTGCGGCGCACCAGGATGCGGTCCTCGATGAAGCGCATGTCGTCGCCCACCTTGGCGTTGGCCTGAGCGATGACGTGGCGGTCCTCCTCGTCGGCGGTCAAAAAGTCGACCTGCTCGGTGACCACGCCGTCGGTTACCCGGCGGTACGGGGTCTCGATAAAGCCGAACTCGTTGATCCGGGCATAGCTGGCCAGCGAGCCGATCAGACCGATGTTCGGTCCTTCAGGGGTCTCAATCGGGCACATACGGCCGTAGTGGCTGGGGTGCACGTCTCGCACCTCGAAGCCGGCGCGCTCTCGGGACAGTCCACCGGGGCCAAGCGCAGAGAGGCGCCGCTTGTGGGTGAGCCCGGCCAGCGGGTTGTGCTGGTCCATGAACTGCGAAAGCTGCGAGGTTCCGAAGAACTCCTTGATGCTGGCCACGACGGGCCGGATGTTGATCAGGGTCTGCGGGGTGATGGCCTCCACGTCCTGGGTGGTCATCCGCTCGCGCACCACCCGCTCCATGCGGGAAAGGCCGATGCGCACCTGGTTTTGGATCAGCTCGCCCACCGAGCGGATCCGGCGGTTGCCGAAGTGGTCGATGTCGTCGACCTCGTAGTCCTCGTCGCCGCGGTGCAGGTGCACCAGGTAGCTCACGGTGCGCAGGATGTCCTCGTAGGTAAGCACCGACTTGAACTTGGGCAGGCGGGGACCGGCCTCGTCGTCGATGACCGTGGCGAAGATCTTCCAGCTGTCCTGCTCGAAAGGCTCCTTACCCGGCTTTTGCCTGGCCTTGGCCTCGTCGTACAGGCGGCTTAGCACCGCATGCATTTCCGGGTCGGTCTCGCCGAGCTTCTTGTTGACCTTGTAGCGGCCGACCTTGGCCAGGTCGTAGCGCTTCCAGTTGAAAAACAGGTTGTCCAGCAGGTTGCGCGCGGAGTCCGGGGTCGGCGGCTCGCCGGGGCGCAGCTTGCGGTAGATGTCCATCAGCGCTTCGTCGGAGTCTTCGAGGTGGTCCTTCTCCAGCGTCGCCCGGATCGAGTCGGTGTCGAAC
This sequence comes from Actinomycetota bacterium, assembly GCA_019347725.1. Taxonomy (GTDB): domain Bacteria; phylum Actinomycetota; class CADDZG01; order JAHWKV01; family JAHWKV01; genus JAHWKV01. The sequence goes on along the minus strand of JAHWKV010000135.1, from coordinate 1,466 downwards.
AGGGTGAGGATGTCCTCGGTGGTAAGACCCATGGCCTTTAGCAGCCCGGTGACGTGCTGCTTGCGCTTGCGGTCGATGCGCACCGCGACCAGGTCCTTCTTGTCGGTCTCGAACTCCAGCCAGGCGCCCCGCGCCGGGATGACCTTGACGCTGTACAGCTCGCGGTCGGAGGCCTTGTCCAGGGAGCGGTCGAAGTACACGCCGGGGGAACGCACCAGCTGGGACACGACGACCCGCTCGGTACCGTTGATCACGAAGGTGCCCTTGTCGGTCATCATCGGGAAATCCCCCATGAAAACCGTCTGTTCTTTGATCTCGCCGGTTTCCTTGTTCATGAAACGGGAAGTAACGAACAAAGACGAGGAGAAGGTCATGTCCTTCTCTTTGCACTCCTCTACGGTGCGCTTGGGATCCTCAAACCGGTAATCGGCGAACTCGAGCTGTAGGTTGCCCGTAAAGTCCTCGATCGGGGAGACGTCGTAAAACGTCTCCTTAAGACCTTCAGAAAGAAACCAGTTGAACGACTCCTTCTGTACCGAGATGAGATCGGGGAGCTGTTGAATTTCTGGAGAGCGGGCAAATGAAACGCGCGAGCGGGAGGCGGACTTGTTCGCCAATGCGCAACTCCTCCTTTAAAGGTGGTCTTTACCGATGAACTCTGGGCGCGCACGGGTTCCGAGCAGGACGGCCAGGGCGCGAGTAATCGCCAGGGGGTTTGACATTAAGTAGATTAGCGTAACAGGCACATGGGTACGTGTCAAAGCGCGACACGAAGGAAAAAGCCGTGTGCACCTAGCTATTCGGTTGCAATCCAACCTCAGCCTAGGCTGCGCCTGTCAGAAAAGTCAAGCTTCCAAGGCGCAGGCGGGCTGCCGAGCCGGTGCCCCTAGGAATCGAGCCACTTGTTGACGGCTGCGATGTACCGTTTGAATCCGTCCAGCGCCAGCGGGATGGAGGCGTGGACCAGGGCATCGTCGATGTCGCCGTATTCGTGGATCAAAGCGTTGCGAAGGCCGCCGGAGGGTTTCAGCCTGGCCGCCAGCTCCGCGTCGATGGCGCCGATCCGGGCGGCGGCTGTAAACGAGTCGGTATAGTCCGCCGGCGGCATGCCCTCCAGCTCGGTCTACCGTGGCCGCTTCGGCAGCCTGATCCGCGCGTATGGCCTCGTCGGCTACACCCCGCCCCGGGACTATCGCTACATCGACATCAATCGCTGCCTGCGCCGGATGCACCCGGAGATGGTGGCCGACGTGATTGCCAATATCGAGCGTCTCGGCGGCGTGGTCGACCGCGACCGGAACACCGATCTCTGTCGATACCGGTCCCGCGAAAGCGTATCTCGAAGAGCAAGTCATAACGGGTCAGTTGCCCGAAACATCGGAATCGGGACTGACGGATTCATTGTGGAATGTCGCCAACAACTCGACAGATCTCTTTGCCGGTGCCGCCGCCGCCGTTGGCGTGGG
>JAHWKV010000134.1 GCA_019347725.1 Actinomycetota bacterium | reverse complement strand
CGAGGAGCGTGTCCCCGAGCACCTGGAAGAGCCTGGGATCTTCCTGCGGGTTGAAGTTCGCGTAGCTCGCGATCGAGAGGTAGAGCTCGACCATCTCGTGCACGGTCCAGCTCAGCGAGAGATAGCCGCCGATGTGGTCAAGGCGGCGCTGGACAAAGGCCTGCTGGTGAACAACGTGGCGCCCTCGGTCGTGCGGTTGTGCCCTCCGTTGATTGTCGAGGCGCAGCAGTGCGAGACCGCAGTAGATATTCTCGACGCAGTGTTCAGCCAAATAGGCAAGGGAAATAGACCTTGAGAGACTTTCTTTCGTCCGACGACGTCAGCCCCGAGGAACAGGCCGCTCTCATTTCGCGGTCGCTGGATATGAAATCCGGTAAGAACGCCAAATCCAAGGCGCTGGCGGGTCGTTCCGTCGGTTTAATCTTCGAGAAGCCCTCCACCCGGACCCGCATAGCCTTCGAGGCCGCAGTGTTTGAGCTCGGCGGCCACTCCATTACGCTCCGCGCCGATGAGCTGCAGCTGGACCGGGGAGAGACTTTGGAGGACACCGGCAAGGTCCTGTCCGGATACCTGGCGGCAATTGTGGTGCGCACCTTTGGTCAGGAGCGCCTGGAGGCGGTGGCCGAGGCGTCATCGATTCCAGTGGTCAATGCCTTGAGCGACCTGGAGCACCCTTGTCAGGCCCTGGCCGACGTGATGACGATCAAGGAGCACTTCGACGATCTGTCTCAAGTGGAGCTGGTGTACCTGGGCGACGGCAACAACGTATGCCACTCCCTGTTGCTGGCCGGCGCAAAGGCGGGTTTCGGCCGAATTCGAGCGGCGTGCCCGAAAGGGTTTGAGCCCATCGAACCGATCCTGGATCGAGCGGTGGCCATCGGGTTGGAAACCGGCTGTGAGATCACCGTGGGCGACGATCCGGCTGAGGCCGTGAAAGGCGCGCACGTGCTTTACACCGACGTGTGGACCAGCATGGGCCGGGAGTCGGAACAGGCCGAACGAGTGAAGGTCTTCGAGGACTACCGTCTGGATGAATCACTTTTGGACTCGGCGGCGTCCGGCGCCCTGGTCATGCACTGCCTCCCCGCTCACCGTGGGCAGGAGATCTCCTCGGAGGTCATGGATGGACCCGCTTCAGTTGTGTGGCAACAGGCTGCTAACCGGTTGCCTGTGCAAAAGGCGCTGTTGGAGTGGCTGGCGGCTCCGAGGCGCCGTGGCCAATGAAAGCCGGCCGGCAGCGCAGGATCGTCGGCGTCCTCAAGGAAATGCCGGTGACCAGTCAGAGCGAGTTGGTAAAGCAGCTGCGCAGCTCCGGGTATCCGGTAACACAGGCGACGGTGTCCCGGGACCTGGAGGAGCTGGGGGCGGTCAAAGTTCGCCGGAACGGTCGGGTGGTTTACGCGCTGCCCAACGAGTCGCCGGAGCTACCCCCAAGCGATGCGCTGGGCAGGATGTTCGGCGAGTCGGTGCTGGACCTGGAGTCCACCGGCAACATGGTGGTGGTCAAGACGCCGCCGGGCCATGGAGGGATGGTGGGCGGCGCACTGGACCGCATGGCGATCGATGGTGTCGCTGGTACGGTTGCCGGCGATGACACCATCTTGGTGGTCTGCAGGGCCGGCGTGCACCCCCGCAAGGTTGAACGGCACATCCGTTCGGTGGTCGAAGCCCTGCCGGACGTGGATCCGGGCGAGGCGTAGTCAGCAAGGCAAGCTTTAAGCAATCAAGGAGGACAACATAAATGGCTGAAAGAGTCGTGCTCGCCTACTCGGGAGGGCTGGACACCACCGTGGCGGTGAGATGGCTCCAGCAGAAGGAAAAGCTAGACGTCTACGCCGTGCTGGTGGACGTCGGCCAAGGCGGTGATACGGAAAAGCTGCGCCAGCGGGCGCTGGAGTCCGGAGCCGCAGACGCCAGGGTGGTGGATGCACGCGAGGAGTTTGCCGACGAGTACGTGGCCAGGGCGCTGGCCGCCAACGCTATGTATCAGGATCGCTACCCACTCCTGTCCGCCCTGTCGCGGCCGCTGATCTGCAGGCATCTGGCCAAGGCGGCGCATGATTTCGACGCCAAGTACGTGGCGCACGGCTGCACTGGCAAGGGCAACGACCAGGTACGTTTCGAAGTATCGCTGGTGGCGCTGGCGCCGGACCTCGAGGTGCTGGCCCCCGTGCGCAACTGGGGCATGAACCGGGAGGAGACCATCGAGTACGGCCTGAAGCACAAACTGCCGATCTCGGTGGCCCCCAGCTCTCCATACTCCATCGACGAGAACCTGTGGGGCAGGGCGATCGAGTGCGGGGTTCTGGAGGACCCCTACACCGAGCCGCCCGACGACATTTGGGAAAGGACCCGGCGCCCCAAGGGGGCGTCGGATGAGCCCACCTACGTGGAGATTGACTTCCGCGCCGGTCATCCGGTGGAGGTGGACGGCCGGCAGATGGCCTTTCGGGAGCTGGTGCAGCACATCGACGAGCTGGCCGGCAGCTACGGGTACGGGCGGATCGACATGATCGAAGACCGGGTCGTGGGCATCAAGTCCCGGGAGATCTATGAAGCGCCGGGCGCGCTGGCGCTTATCAAAGCGCACCGTGACCTGGAGGAGCTGACCCTGGACCGCGACGTGCTGCGGACCAAGCGGGAGCTCGAACGCCGCTACGCGGGAATTGCCTACGACGGGCTGTGGCACTCGCCGCTGCGGGAGGCGCTGGACGCCTTCATTCACAGCACCTCGGCCTACGTGAACGGAAAGGTCCGGCTCAAGATGCAGCCGGGGAACGTGAGCGTCGTGGGCCGCAGTTCACCGGCGCCGATGTACGACCTGGGGCTGGCTACCTACGATCACCTGGATGCGTTTGATCACAAACAGGCCGAGGGCTTCGTCCGGCTTTGGGGGCTGCCGCTCAAGACCTGGGCCAAGGCGCGTCAGGTGGACCGGGGCAACCTGTGGGAGTCCGGCCCGGACAAATGACCGGACCGCTATGGAAAGGCAGATTCTCCAAGCCTCCCTCCGAGGCGCTGGCCGAGCTGTCCCGCTCCGTTCAGTTCGATGCGCGGCTTTGGCGGCAGGACATCGCCTGCGGCCGGGCGCATGCCGCCAATCTGCGCAACGCCGGGCTTATCAGCCGGAAGGACGAGAAGGACCTCAACGCGGGCCTGGACGCGGCCGCTCAGGCATTTGAGGACGGGACCTTCCGGTTCGAGGCGTCCGACGAGGATGTGCACAGCGCGCTGGAACGGTTCTTGACCGACGAGCTGGGGGAGACAGGCGCCCGGATCCACGCGGGCCGCTCGCGCAATGACCTGGTCGTAACGGACCTGAGGTTGTGGCTTAAGGAGCGCATAGTGGGTCTGGCCCAGGGGCTGCAGGACCTGCAAGGGGCGTTGCTCGGCAAGTGCAAGCAGTACCCGGACTGCCTCGCCCCCGGTTACACGCACCTGCAAAGAGCGCAGCCGGTGCTGCTCAGCCACCATCTGCTGGCGCACGCCTTTGCGCTCAGCCGTGACTTCGACCGGCTGACCGGCGCATATCGCCGGGCGGACGTCTCGGGGCTCGGGGCAGCGGCTTTCGCGGGAACCACCTTGCCGCTGGACCCGGTAAAGGTGGGCGAGGATCTGGGCTTCTCGGCGGTGTTCGACAACTCCGCCGATGCGGTGGGCTGCCGGGACTTCGCGCTGGAGTTCCTGTCGGCGGCGGCGATTGCCGCCGTACAGCTATCGCGGATCGGCGAAGAGGTCGTGCTTTGGACCAGCGCCGAGTTTGGCTTCGCAACGCTCGATGATGAGTTTGCCACCGGGTCGAGCATCATGCCGCAGAAGAAAAACGCCGATGTGGCCGAGCTGGTCAGGGCCAAGTCTGCCCGGATCACCGCCGACCTGATGCACCTGCTGGGCGTACTCAAGGGGCTGCCGATGGCCTACAACCGGGACCTGCAGGAGGATAAGGAGCCCGTCTTCGATGCAGCAGATTCCCTAGGGCTCAGTCTGAGCGCGCTTGCGGGCGCCCTGGGTTCAATTATCTTTCACCCCGCTCGCATGGAAGAGGCAGCCGCCGACGGTGCAGCGGGAGCGACGGATCTGGCCGAGGCCCTGGTTGTAAAGGGCGTGCCATTTCGCCGTGCCCACGAGGCGGTGGGCCGGCTGGTGGCGCGGTGGGCCCCGGCGTTCCCCTGGGCGGCCGCGGCCTCCCCGATCGCCTGCGCCTGGATCTCGTAGATCTCGGGGTACATGATGCCGAGCCGGCACCCGCGATGGCCGAGCATCGGGTTCTCCTCGGTCAGCTCGCCGACCTTCGCCGCGATCTGCGCCGGCGTCCGGCCGACGTCCTTCGCGACCTCCTCGATCTCGCCCTGCGTGTGCGGCAAGAACTCGTGCAGCGGCGGGTCGAGCAGCCGGATCGTCACCGGCAGCCCGCCCATGATCTCGAACAGCTCAGCGAAGTCCTGGCGCTGCATGGGCAGGAGCTTGTCGAGCGCGGCGCGGCGGCCTTCCGAAGTATCGGCCAGGATCATCTCGCGCACCGCGGCGATGCGCTCGGCCTCGAAGAACATGTGCTCGGTGCGGCACAGC
>JAHWKV010000133.1 GCA_019347725.1 Actinomycetota bacterium | reverse complement strand
CGCCGTGCTTAGTGTCTATGGGGTGCAGTTTGCTCCCGACCAGGAGAAGGCGGCAAGCGAGATGCTGCGTGTGTGCCGCCCGGGCGGGAAGATCGGCCTGGCGACGCCTATCCGCGACGGCTGGAGCGGCGAATTCTTTGCCACCAACGCCAAATACGCACATCCCCCTCCCGGACTAAAGCCCCCGCTTCGCTGGGGGACGGATGCAGGACTGGATGAACTATTGGGCGCCGGTACCGAATCAATCCATAGCGAAGAACGAATCGCGCTGCAGTATTACCGGTCGATCGACCATGCTCTGGAGGTCTTCCTGACCTACTTCGGTCCGGCGATTCGGACCTCAGAGGCGTCCGATGCACAATCGCAATACGAGTTTCGCCACGACCTCAAGGACGTGTTCGACCGTTACAACCGCGCCACGGACGGCACCGCCGTCATTGAGAACTGCTACCTGTTGACCCTTGCAGTGCGAGCGTAGCGCTGGTCCCCGTGCATGAGTTTTACGAGGGGTTCGACCGGCATCCCGATAGGTGAGTCATGCATACACACAACGTGTATGCGCGCAATCATGCATCGATATACGTGATACCGTATACCTAGTCCCTTCTTATGCATGAGGAGTAGTATGACTTTGTCTGTGGCGGTATTGGGCGCCTCCGGATTCGCCGGTGCCGAGTTGCTGAGGCTTTTGGAAGGCCACCCGAACATGCAGGTAGTGGCCGCAGCCGCGTCCGCTCAGGTGGGCCGGTCGGTGGCCGACGCCTACCCTGCGCTGGGCTCGGTGGCGGATATGCACTTTTGCACGGTTGACGAGGCGCTGGACGCCGGGGCCGACCTGGTCTTCTCCTCCCTGCCGCACACCGCCAGCATGGATCTGTTCGCCGACAAGGATGACGCCAAGATCATCGACCTGGCCGGGGACTTTCGTTTAAACGAGGCGGACCGGTACGCACAATGGTACGGAGAGGCCCACGCCAACCCGCGGTCGCTGGGCGCCTGGCAGTACGGTCTGACCGAGTTCAACAGGCAGGGCGTAACCGGCGCCGACAAGGTGGCCAACCCGGGCTGCTACCCGACTGCAGCGCTGCTGGCGCTGCTTCCCTTGATCCAGGCGGGCGCTATCGACGCCGGGCGCATCCATGTGGACGCCAAGTCGGGCATCTCGGGTGCGGGCCGTGCCGGGGGAGAAGGGTTCGACTACTCCTCGGTGAACGAAAGCCTGGCGCCATACTCGGTTACCGGACACAAACACATTGCCGAGATGGAGGAGCAGATCTCTGCGACGGCAGGAAAACCGGTGCAGATCACCTTTATTCCCCATCTGGTGCCTATGACCAGGGGTCTTTTGGCCACGTGCATAGCCGACGCCGTGGACGAGCCGGATGACGATGCTCTGCATGACGTGCTGGCCCGCTCCTACAAAGACGAGCCGTTTGTACGGGTGCTGAGCGCACAGCATCTGCCCAAGACAAAGCGGTTGTCGGGCACCAACGACGCAGAGGTCTGCGTGCGAGTGGATCAGCGCACCGGCAAGGTTTTCGCCTTTGCGGCTATCGACAACCTGGTTAAGGGTGCGGCCGGTCAGGCGGTCCAAAACGCGAACTTGATGTGTGGCTTGCCCGAGACCGCCGGGCTGGACCTGAACCCCTGCCTTCCGTGAGCCTGTCGCAGATCCCCGGAGGGGTATGTGTGCCGCAGCGGTTCGGAGCGGGAGCGACCCGGGCCGGATTAAAGGCCTCCGGAGAACTGGACCTGGCGCTGATCGTGTCCGAGCTGCCGGCCAGCGCAGCCGCGGTATTCACGAGTAACCAGGTGGTGGCGGCCCCGGTCCTAGTATCCAGGGCCGCCTTGCGCTCCGGCACCGCGCAAGGCGTGGTGGTAAACGCAGGATGCGCCAACGCCTGTACCGGCGAGGTGGGTCTGGCCCATGCCGGTCAGATGGCCGCGGCCGCGGCCAACGCGGTCGGCATGGATCCGGACCAGATGCTCGTATGCTCCACGGGCAAGATCGGGTCTTTTCTGCCGATGGACAAGGTCTTGGCCGGCATAGGCAGCGTCGCCGCGAGCCTGGGCGCACATGACGACGACGTCGCCCGTGCGATCATGACCACCGATACGGTGCCGAAGCTGAGCGCCGTGGCGCACGACGACGGCTGGAAGGTGGGCGGAATAGCCAAGGGCGCCGGGATGGTCTGTCCCGATATGGCCACGACGCTAGGCTTTGTGACCACCGACGCCGAGGTGGATACGCAGCAACTCCAGGTTTTGCTGAAGACCGCCGCGGACCAAAGCTTCAACGCGATCACCGTCGACGGCGACACCAGCACCAACGACACTTTGCTGGTGCTGGCAAACGGGGCTTCCGGCATCCGGCCGGACCCCGAGGAGTTCGCGCAGGCGCTTACCGCAGTGTGCCGCTCGCTAAGCAGCCAGGTAGTGGCCGACGGCGAGGGCGCCACCAAGCTGATCACGGTGATCGTCAACGGCGCGGCGGAAAAGCTCCAGGCCCGGGAAGCAGCCCGGGCAGTTGCCCAGTCACTGCTGGTCAAGACTTCCCTGTACGGACAGGACGCCAACTGGGGCCGGATCGCGTCGGCCGTAGGAAACTCCGGCGTACAGGCGCGCTTCGATGAGCTGACCATCAAGATTGCGGACGTGACGGTTCTCGAGGCGGGAAAGCCTGCCGGGCCTGAGGAGGTCGACCGGGCCCGCTCGGCGCTTAGCAGCTACGAAATCACCATCGCGTGTTCGCTCGGAGTGGGCGGCGAGTCGGCCGAGATCCTCACCACCGATCTAACGCCTGAGTACGTCAGGATCAACGCGGAGTACGAGCTTTGACCATAGAGGCCCAGACCAAGTCCAAGATCCTCGTGGAGGCCTTGCCCTACATCCAGCGCTGGTGGGGCAAGACAGTGGTGATCAAGGTGGGCGGCGAGATCGCCGACACCGAAAGCTCGCTGACCAGCTTCGCTACCGATCTCACCCTTTTGAACTTCGTCGGCATGCGTCCGGTGGTGGTTCACGGTGGGGGCAACCAGATTTCCAAGGCCATGGTCGAGCGGGGCCTGGCGCCGACGTTCGTGGCCGGTTACCGGGTCACCGACGAGCAGACGGTTGCGGTGGTAAAGGAGGTCATGACCAAGGTGAATGAGCAGATCGTGGGCGCCATAGCGGCCCAGGGCGGCTTCGCGGCGTCGCTGTCCGGCGACGACGAGCTGCTGCTGACCGCGAGGCTGTCCGGCCCCGGCGGGGAGGACCTGGGTCTGGTGGGAGAGGTCAAGGATGTGTCGATGGCTGCCCTGAGCAAAGCGCTCAGCCGGAAGGCCATCCCGGTAATCGCGCCGCTGGGCTCTGGACCCGAGGGAGTCAGTTACAACATCAACGCCGACCTGGCGGCTTCGGCCGTCGCCGTGGCCGCCAAGGCAGAAAAGATCGTTTTTCTCACCAACACCGAGGGCCTGTACCGGGATCTGGGCGACGAGGCCAGCTTAATTTCGGAAACCTCCGTAGCGCAGCTTCGAGCCATGCTGGACGGAGGACACCTTTCGGCGGGAATGATCCCCAAGATCTCCGGGGTGGTGCGGGCGCTGGAGTCGGGAGTGTCCAGGGCGCACATCCTCGATGGGCGGATGCTGCACTGCCTGTTGCTGGAGATCTTCACCGACGAGGGGATCGGAACCATGGTGACCCCCTCGTGAGCGGTGCCATCGAGCGGTCCGAGAAGTGGGTGATGCCCACATACCGGCGCCTGCCCGTTACCTTCGTGCGCGGCGAGGGCGTTTATCTATTTGACGACCAAGGTGGCAAATACCTCGACTTCGTGGCCGGGATCGCGGTCGCTGCGCTGGGGCATGCACACCCGGCGGTAACCGATGCGGTCGCCCGGCAGGCGGGGCAGCTGGTGCATACGTCCAACCTGTACTACACCGAGCCCTCCGGCCGGCTCGCCGAGGCGCTGTGCGACAAGCTCGGCTGGCCGGACGGCAAGGTGTTCTTCGCCAGCTCCGGCGCCGAGGCCAACGAATGCGCTATCAAGCTGGTGCGGCGGTGGGCTTCGGACCGCTTCGGCCCCAGCCGCTTTGGCGTCATCGCAACTCAGGGCTCGTTTCACGGCCGGACGCTGGGGGCCCTGGCCGCCACCGGACAGCCGGCCAAGTGGGAGCCGTTCGGGCCCATGCCCGGCGGTTTTTCCCATGTTGCCTACAACGACACCGAAGCCCTGGCCGACGCCCTGGACGGTACTCAGTCCGGGATGTTGGTGGAGGCGGTCCAAGGGGAGGGGGGAGTGGTGGTGCCCTCCGACGGGTACTTGGCCTCCATCCGCAAGATCTGCGACGAGCACGACTTGGCTCTGGTGGTCGACGAGGTGCAGTCGGGGACGTGGGTCGCGCGGCTCGAGCCCGTGTGGGAACCGGGCGATCCGCGGGCTCCCGCGCCTCCGCCGGCCGCCACGCTGCGCATCCGCCAGGAGCGGCGGAGCCCCGTGCACCTGATCGTCGCGGCCGTGCTCGTGGCGCTGCCCGCGCTGGTACAGATCGGCCGCTACGTGTGGTACACACGGCGCGCTAACAGAGG
>JAHWKV010000132.1 GCA_019347725.1 Actinomycetota bacterium | reverse complement strand
CTCCTTCTCCACGTGGCCGGCGAGGTCGTCCATGACCCGGAGCGCGAGCTCCACCGCCTGGCCGCTTCCCTCGCCGGGGGCCAGGTCGTCGAGGTAGACCGCCGCCGTGAGGCCGACGGAGCGCTCGGGGTCGAGCATGTCGGCGGCCCTCAGCAGGCTCCTGAGCTTGCGGATCCCAACCCTTTGCTGGTGCAAATCCTCCGGGTCGGCGCCGACCCTGGTGCCCGCATCGTGGCCCACAATCGCCTCGAACTGTTCCCGAATGAAGCCTTGCACCCGCGCCAGATCCGATACCGAGCGGGAACCGCCCGAGCTCGGCGGCCGGTAGTCGAGGATCTGAAAGACCTTGGGTCGCCCGTCCCCCGCGTACGCGCCCGCCGACTCGAGAACCGGCAAGATGGACTTCAGATCCGACTCGTCGCCGTCCACCAACTCGACCTCGACTTCGGAAAAGCGATTTACCACCCTGGTTCCGTTGAGCACCTGGACTCCATCCACGACTACCTCGGCGACGCTTCGGGTCCCGTCGGTCACAGCTACGCCGGTGCGCACCGTACGCAGCTTCGCAACCGGAACCAGCCTCGCCCCGCGCAGCGGTGCCACCAACAGCCCGGAGAGCGACGCCGGCGGAGCGCTCGGACCACCGGGTTCTTCAATTTCAAGCCTGAAACCCTTGCCCTTCGGAATCTTCAGCTGCCACATGCCCTTACGATTTTCCACTCTGCGGCGCAAGGTGATGCTGTACGCGGCAAGCCGAAAATCTTCTGTATCGAAATACGTGGAGGTGAATCGCCGGGGACCGATGGGAGTACCCGGTAAGGGGGGTAGCACGAACCCGACAGGAGCCTGGAGCTTGATCTCACGCTCAAGCTTATGCCTCACGGCGATCCTTCGGAGAAACCCATGCGCCCATTCTGTTTGAGTCAGCCTTCGAGCATCAACTGTATCTGACTCTCCAGCACCGCCGGGTCGATCGCTCCCAGCGTCTTGGTCGGACCGCTCTGTCCGATCTCCTCGCCCGACCCGACTCCGATGAACTCTCCTTGAGCGTCCGCGAAGAACGTTTCCGGTAAGCCCCGCACTCCAAGTTCGTTGTACAAGACCAGATCCTTATCGCGCACCATCGGGAACGTGAGATCGAACTCGTCCACAAACGCCTCGGCGTCTTTTTCCGAGTCCTGCACGTTGACCCCGAGGATCAACACGCCTTGATCCCGGTACTTCTCCCAGGCTGCCTGCAGATCACCCGCCTCCTCGCGGCACGGCTCGCACCACGAGGCCCAGAAGTTGATAACGACCGGACGGCCCGCAAGCTCGGCGCTGCTAAGCGTCCCGTCGTTGCCGAGCAGCGGAAGTGAGAACTCCGGAACATCGCTTCCTACCATGCTGTTGGGAGGAGCGGTCGAAAAAAGCCCGTAACCCACCAAGCCGACAAACAAAGCAGGAACCACCACAAATGCCAGCAGGCGCACGACCCGCCGGGACTTCGGGCTCAAAGACTTCGCGTCGGCTTCGGTCGCCTCGACCAATCCGTCCTCCTCGCTAGCGAAATATCAAATACCCAGGATAGTAGCCAGTAGACGCACGGCGCCCGCCTTGTCCAGCGGCTCGTTGCCGTTTCCGCATTTGGGAGACTGCACACACGACGGGCACCCGCGCCGACACCGACAGCCCTGTATGCCCTGCAGGGTCGCCTTCAGGTGTTTTCTGGCCTGCTCAAAACCTCGCTCGGCTATTCTCGCTCCGCCCGGATACCCATCGTAGATGAATACGGTGGGCAGCCCGGTGTCGGCCGCCAAGGCGGTGCTCACTCCCCCGATATCCCACCGGTCGGCCATAGCGAACACGGGCAGCAGGCCGATGCCCGCGTGCTCGGCAGCGTGCAAACTGCCCGGCAGCTTGCCGGCGCCGACCTGCGCCTCGGCGACCACCGGGACGTCGACCGTGTACCAAAACGCCACCGTTTCCAGGACCATCTGAGGAAGATCCAGACCCACCTCAGCCAGGGTCCGTCCGGATGCGATGTCCCGACGTGCGTAGGACACGACCTGGCGAGTAACCTCCACCCGCCCCAGATAAAACTCCGCCCGGCCCACCTTCTTGGACCGGCCCACACTGCGCACGGCGATGTCCGAGACGGTCCTGGGCTGGGTGAAGTAGCTGCCCCGGACCGGCTCCGCCAAGGCGACACGCTCGTCAAGGTCCAGCTCCCGGATCTCCCAATTGTCACCCTGATGCAGGTAAACGCTTCCGGGATGGATCTGGTGGTGGGCGCTTGCGTCGTCCACGGTTCCAAGTATCGCTCCGGTGGATACGTCCACCACCGTAAATGGGGGTCCCCCGGTCGAGCGCAGGTCCACGGGCATCTCGCCTGCATGCGCCGCGCGGTGATAACGGGCCCTGGGCGCTCCTTTGGCCTTTCGGACCACAAGCTTCTTGGTAGCCGCCAGGTCCTCGGCTACCGCAGTTGCCGGCTCACCGAAATAGGTAGGTACCGAGTCGACCTCCATGGGTTCCTCGTACGCCGCCGCACACAGATGCGGGGCAAGCACGTTCGGATTACCCGTATCCACCAGGGCCATTTCGTAGGGTCTAGACAGCAAGATCTGAGTGTGCGAGACGTAGTACTGGTCAAGGGGATCCTCCTGGCCCACCATGACCGCAACCGACGGCTCCGTAGAGCGCCCCGACCGGCCCGACTGCTGCCACATCTGCGCTACGGTGCCTGGGAACCCGTTCATCACCACTGCGTCCAAACCGCCCACGTCAATGCCGAGCTCGAGTGCGGTGGTTGCAGCGACACCCAGCAGCTCGCCCGAGAAGAGCCGGCGCTCTATCTGACGGCGGTGCTCGGCCAGGTAGCCGCCCCGGTAAGCAACTATTCGCTCTGCGGTTTGGGGGGCCACCAGGGTCCGCGCGTGCTTGGCCACCAACTCGGCCGACTTGCGTGACTTGGCGAACGCAAGCGTCCTGATGCCCGCAGAGGCAAAGGCCGCCAGTATCCGGGCGGTTTCCCAGTTGGCCGAGGACCGGACCCCGGCTGCCTCATCCAAAAATGGCGGGTTCCAGAAGGCAACCAGCTTTGGGCCGCGCGGCGCGCCGTCGGTGGTCACCTCGGTGAAGTCCAAACCGGTGAGGCGGTGCGCCAGCTCTCCGGGGTTGGGTACAGTTGCGGAAGTGAGGATGAAGACCGGCTCCGATCCCCAGTGCGCCGCGAGCCTCCGGAGACGCCGCAGAATACAGCCCACATGGGACCCGAACACGCCTCTAAGAACGTGCGCCTCATCGACCACCACGAACTTTAGGTTGGCGAAGAATGGGCCCCACGCCCGGTGGTTGGGCAGGATGCCGTAGTGGAGCATATCCGGGTTCGTAAGCACGATGTTGGCGAACTTGCGCACCGACTCTCGTTCGGACTTGGGGGTGTCCCCGTCATACGTAGCCGCCGCCACCTCGGTCAATCCAAACGAACGCAGCGCGCGCAGTTGATCTTGGGCCAGCGCCTTGGTGGGATAAAGGTAGAGGGCTTTGGAGTGGGGCTCGTTGAGGATCCGCTCGATGGTCGGAAGTTTGAAGCACAGGCTCTTGCCGCTGGCCGTTCCGGTGGAAACCGTGACGCTGGCGCCCCCGCGTACCGCGTCCAGCGCTTGTGCCTGGTGTGTCCAAAGACGCCGGATACCTCCCGCTTCGAGGCGGTTGGCTAGCACCCTCGGCAGCGGTGGGTTGGGTTCCACGCCACGGGCTACGACGGCGTCGAAGACGTGCGAGGACTTCAACCCCTCGGAGTCGAGCGTCGCGGAGATGCCGCCGAGAAGGGCCTCGAAGGTGGCGATCTCGGTCACCGGGCAGGCCCGTCTTCGCCGGCGAACCTAAGCTCCACTACCCGAGGGCGGTGCCAAAGCGCACGGTTGAACACGGCTATCGGCCGGCTGGGCATCAGTGCCAGGACTGCACCGGGATCGTCATCGACAGCCTCTAGGGTCGCCCGGCGCCACCGCCCCTTATACAGAACCCGCACCGAGCCGGTCGCCCGCGCGTTGCGATACCAGTCCGCCCGGGTACCGTGCTCGCTAACCACGAGGATCCGGTCTTCTATCACCACGTAGCCCATCGGAGTCAGGCGCCTTTTACCCGTCTTTCTGCCTAAGGTTTCCACCGCCACCACACTTTGCCGGCTCAGCGGGTATACGGGAACGCCCGTTCGCAGGCTAAACTGCGCCAACACGTTGACGGTCGGGCGTCCCGCTTTTTGGATGAGCCGCTTCAGCCTACGGCCCGGAGCCGCGGCCGGGTGGCTCTTTTTCGGAGTCAGGCCTCTGCCTCGCGTATCGCCCTCACGAAGGTGCGGATCAACGCCGGGTCTTTCTTGCCGGGACCGTCCTCCACGCCTGCGCACACATCTACGCCCCAAGGATGCAGCGTGCGCACCAGCTCGCCGACATTGGCGGAGTTGAGGCCGCCGGCTACGACCAGCTGCTCGACCTGACGCTGGCAGGCGACCCGGTGGCGGACCAGATCGTCCGACGCGCGTCCCACGCGTTCGGCGTGCTGATCGCGGCCGTCGCGAACATCGCTCAGCCG
>JAHWKV010000131.1 GCA_019347725.1 Actinomycetota bacterium | reverse complement strand
GATACGAAAAGCAGATCCCCGTACACGGAGACGTCGCTCTGCGAGGCGGGGCAGACGTATTCCGTCACGAGTTCCGGGGCGCTGGGATTTGCGATGTCCCAGATCATGATGCCGTTGTAGTTACCCTGGATGGCGTATTTTCCGGTAAAGGCCAGGTCCGAGTTCGTCACGCCGACGAACGCTTCCGGCGGCCTTTTCGACGACAGCACGCGGAGGTTCCATACGGCTTCCTCGGCGTCGAAAAGGCCCGCCGCATGCACGCCGCCGGTCTTGCTAAACAGCTTTTGAGCGTCACGCAGGCGCCCGGGCAGCGACAGGATCAGCTCGGGCTCCACCCGGGGACCGGCTCCCAGTGTCGGTACACCGATCACCTCCAGCTGCTCGAGGGTTGCCTTGCCGCACACCCCGCACGAACTGTTTGAGTAGAACATGCGGTCCAGGGTGGCGGTCTCCGGCATGGGGCCCCTAAGGTCCACGGTGACCACGTTGTAGTTCTGCTCATCCGGCGGCTGGCAGTAGCGGATGGAGGCCAGCTCCTTGCCGCTTTCCAGCACCGATTCGCCGTAGAGGAACCCGGCCGCCAGCTCGAAGTCGTTGCCCGGGGTCCGCATTGTGACGGTGGCCTTGATCTCCTGTCCCCCGGCGGTGATGCGCACGTCGAACGGCTCTTCGGTCGCCAGCACCTCTGAGCTGGGCCGGACCCTGCCTTCACGCGTAACTCGCCGGGCGGCGGCGCGTCGTGAGGCGCCGGGCCGGCTGATCTTGCTCATCGGTCACCTCCCCGGCGGTTTGCCGTCTCGACCGTGACCACTGCGTTGTAGTCGGGGATCTTGGACTCGGCCGACCGGGTCGTCCGATTGATCAGCACCGATCCCGCCGGCCAGTGGATCTGCAGGTTGCCCGGAGCCACCGGGGCGACAAATACCCGGCCGTCGTACTCGCCCACCGCACTGCGCAAGGTCACCGCATCGCCGTCGTCGACCCCCAAACGGGCAGCGTCACGCGCGTTCATGTAAACAGCATCCCGCATCGCTCCGGTTATTGGGTCACGGTCCTCGTGGATCATGCTGTTGAACTGCTTGCCCCGGCGCGTGGAGCAAACAAAGCTCCCGTCGGGCACCTCGGTCCGGGGTAGCGGCACCGGCGCAAAGTGGGCCTTGCCGTCGGGGGTGGGAAACTCCCAGCCGGCGCATAAATGAGGCCCGCCGTACTGCACGGAGTCTCCGGCCTCGGTCAGGTCCTGGATACCGTCGTAGAGCGGAACGATGCGGGCGATTTCCTGCCTGAGTTCACCGGTGCCGGCGTATGTGAGAGCCTCAGACCGCTCCGGAACCACCCTGCGAGCCAGATCCAGCAACACGTCCCACTCCGGGCGAGCCTGGCCGATCCGCCTGCCGGGCACCTCGGGCGAGAATATTATGCGCCGCTCGGTGGAGGTTTCTGTCACGCCTCCCGGGGTTTCGTAGCGGGTCGCCGCAGGCAGCAGCACCACCTCATCCGCCGGGTTGACCAGCATCTGCGACGACAGCACGATGTCCATGTGGACCCGCAAACCAACCCGCGACAATGCCTCTTCAACATAGCGCGGTTCGGGCATAACTTCCAGAAAGTTGCCACCCGCGCTGAACAGCACATCTAGGTCGCCGGCGTGCGCCGCGTCGACCATCTCCGGCACCACCAGGCCGCGGGAACTGGGCACCTTGAAGCCCCACCGATCGCTAAGCACTGCGGCACTTTGCTCTCCCACTGCCGCACCGCCTGGAAACACCGTGGCGTAGGCCCCCATCTCGGCGCCGCCCTGCACCCCGGAGTGCCCGCGTATGGGCATGAGGCCGCATCCGGGCCGGCCGACGAACCCCTTGGCCAGGCCCAGGTTCACGATCGCCCGGACATTGTCCTCGCCGTAGGCGTGTTGAGTTACCCCCATACTCCACACCAGCACACAGGTCCGCACCGCACCCAGCATCTCGGCGAATGCGGTCATCTCGGCTCGGGGCGCTCCGGCCAGATGCTCGAACTCCTCCCAGGACTGCTCCTGCAGGGCGGCGCTCAGCGCCTCGAAGCCGGTCGTGTGGGCGCCGATGAAGTGAGCGTCCACCAACGAGGCTTCGATCATGTGTTTCAGGGTGCCGTTTAGGAACCCCACGTCACCGCCGGCGTTGATCCGGAAGAACCGGTCGGTGATCTTGGTCCCAAACAGGGCCGACTCCACGTTGCTAGGGACCCAGTAGCGCTCCATCCCCGGCTCCCGGTACGGGTTGATGCACACCACTTTAGTACCGGCTTTACGGGCGTGGTACAGGTACTTCATCGCCACCGGCTGATTGTTCGCGGGGTTGGATCCGATGAACACGACCAGGTCCGAGCCGATCCAGTCGGAGTACGAGCACGTGGTGGCCCCCACCCCCAGGCCCGCCTTCAGGGCATAGGTGCTGGGTGCGTGGCAAACCCGGGCGGCGTTGTCGATGGAGTTGCATCCCATCGCCCGCACGGCCTTGGCGGCCGCGTAGTAGCTCTCGTTGGGCATCCCGCGGGACGTGAGGTACCAGGCGGTGCGCTGGGGATCCGTGGCCCGCACTCGCTCGGCGATGTGCTCCAGCGCCTCATCCCATGTGACCCGGCTGAAACCGGGCTCGCCCCGGCGGCGAAGCATTGGGTAGGGGAGCCGGCCCAGCTCCCGGAGTTGCTTGCTGCGGCGGGCCCGCAGCGGCTCGACATCGGCCAGCAGCTCCGGGTCCAGCGCCGGCATGGTGTTGAGGCTCAGCAGCCGGAGCCGGATGTTACACAGATGAACCTCGGGCAGCGTCCAGTCACGCATCCCCTTGGTGCCAAGAGCACACCCGTCGCAGACGCCCTGGTTGAGGATCCGCCAGGCGTAGCCGAGCTCCTTGCGATTCTCCTTGATCGCCTTGGCGATCTCCAGGTAGTTGTTGGGACGTCCCTCGCCGATGCCGAACGGCTTGAGCGAGGCCCAAAGCGACGGCTTCCACCGATTGCTCATGGGGTGATTGTCAGCCACCAGGTCCGATTGGGGAAGCCGCGCAGTACGGATGCTTCTCAAACGTTATGGTGCGCTAGACGCTCCGACGGTACTTCCTGTCAGATCCAAGGAGCGAGCACCCCGGCCTGCGCTACGGTCGACCGGTGTCCGGACCGCCTCCGGTTCCCTCCGGAGGTCCTCCCTGGCCGGCAGGCGTGTCGACGGGGGCTTGCCCTGGGGCGCGGCGGGGGTCCACCGGGACCTCGCCGGGAACCTGACCTTGCTCCTGTCCTTGGTCCGAAGCGGGGACATCGCGTCCCTGCGCAGGCCCTGGGCGTACCGGAAGCTCGGTTTCCGAACCGACAGAAGGCACGGGAAGGCCCTTCTGCCGCTTCTGCCTAAGCTCTTCGATTCGCTCCTG
This sequence comes from Actinomycetota bacterium, assembly GCA_019347725.1. GTDB lineage: Bacteria > Actinomycetota > CADDZG01 > JAHWKV01 > JAHWKV01 > JAHWKV01. Next base: position 1,215 of record JAHWKV010000131.1, on the reverse strand, counting down.
CGCCTGGTCGGCTACGTCCTGCTGCTCGACGGCGGACAGCGCTTCGAGCACCCTGTCATGGCCGGCGCTGCTGGCCTGCATCGCCCGTTGAATCCCGGCCTGAGCTTCTTCAGGAACCTGTTCGTACACGCCGGCAAGCACCGCAAGGTGCTTAAGGGTTGCCTCGGCAATCTGCGTGGAGATCTCTTCGGCCTCTTGGCTCTCCAGGCCCTCGGCCAAATCCATGGCTTCCTCGAGCTGGAGCCTGTACCGGTCCAGCGCCTCCTCGGCGTCGTCGATCTCGTCCTGCTGCACCAACTCCAGGGCCTCGGCAAGGCGCTCCTCGGCGAGCGAAAGGAATCGCGCGGCCTTGTCGTCGTTACCGAAGGTGAAGAACGTACCGATAGCCTCGGCCGAGCGCTCCAGGAAGGAATAGAAGCCGTTGCTGGGCAGCATTCCGGGGTCGGGGAGGCCTTCCGTCTGGGCAGCAGCAGGCGTTGCAGCCATAACCACCATGAGCATAGCTACGAGCGATCGCCTAATCATGCGCCTAGGCATACAGTTACCTCCCCTTGTAGAACTCATTCTCTAGGGAGGCTACCCCCCCTTAGGAGTGCTTAAATCATCTGAAAAGAGTACCACTTCCTGGCTGATCCTTACTGGCAGACCCTATGGATTAGCACTGTGCCGGCTACTTGCGGCGGCGCTCGAATACCTCCGCGGCCGACGCCACACGATCAAGGATCAGCGTTCCGTCCAGGTGGTCGATCTCGTGCAGCAGGGCACGGGCCTCGAAACCCCAGGTCATCGACTCGATTTGCTGTTCGTCGGGCCACAGGGCACAAAAGCGGACCCGCACCGCCCTTACGACATTGGCTGTTATCTCGGGAAGCGACAGACACCCCTCCCGCCCCACCTCGGACCCCGACTCCTCCACCACGGTCGGATTGACCAGAACCATTAGGCCGTGCGAGGCAAGGGCCTTGGGATGGTCACGGACGTCAATGGCAATCATCCGCAGCGGTACGGCGATCTGGGGCGCCGCCATGCCGGTCGAGGATGCCAGCACGATCATCGCGCGCTGACGCTTTGCCTGGTACTTCGCTCGCCTCGAGATCGACTTGAGCCGCTGCCCTTCCTCGGGCGTCAGCTCGCGCACGAACACCTCCGGCGGACGCATCGCCACCTCCAATGTCGGGGACATGCGTCCTGGTTCGCCGTCGGCGGCGACTTTCC
>JAHWKV010000130.1 GCA_019347725.1 Actinomycetota bacterium | reverse complement strand
TCTAACCGCGGAGGTCTTTTACCAGGTAGTTAGATCGCTCGGTCAGTTCGACGGCGACGAGACGGCCTTTCGATCGTGGGTGTTTGTTATCGCTCACCGCAAGATCGTGGACGACAGCCGGCACCGCAAGCGTCGCCCGGTGGCTCCGGTGGAAGCCCAGGCCCTGGAGTTTCGCGGCTCGTCGGGCGACGTGGAGCAGGAGGCAATGCGGCACCTGAGCCAGGGTGAGGTGTCGGCGCTGCTGGCGGAGCTGACCGACAACCAGCGGGACGTAATGCTGCTTAGGATCCTCGGAGGGTTGAGCCTCGAGGAGACGGCGGACGTTTTGAATATTCGCTCGGGCGCGGTAAGCGCGCTGCAGAGCCGGGCCGTAAAGCACCTTCGAAAGAAGCTGGCGTAGCGCGATCCAATCCTGGATTCGTATCACCGGATAACCCACAATGAGCCCGTGAGCGCGCCTGAGAACGGGGTTGTATCCCACTACGCGAAAGCTACGGTCGGCGTAGCCATGGTGGCCGCAGTGTTGTGGGGAGCGTGGACCGCCCGCCAGGTTCTGATTCTGGTGCTGGTGGCTGTGGTTCTGGCGGTTGGCATGGATCCGGCGGTGCGCTGGTCGCAGCGGCGACTCAAGATGAGCCGGGGTGTGGCCACCGCCGCTATCATGCTGCTGACCGTTTGGTTCCTCGGGTTGTTTCTCGCGCTCGTCGTCCCTCCGATCGTGGAGGAGTCCAGAGACCTGATAGCGCGGGTTCCTCAGTACGTTGACGAGATCGAGGAGTCCCGGGGGTGGGTGGGAGATCTCGAGGAGCAGTTCGAGATTTCCGGCCGGCTTCGTGAGATGGCCGACGACGCTCCGGCGATTGCGGGCTCCGCGCTGTCGAATTTTTTCGGCGTGGTCGGCACGGTGGCGGGCGGTCTGTTCAACCTGCTGACCATCCTGGTATTGACGATCTATTTCATGGCCAGCCTGCCCCGCTTCGAGGAAGATTTGGCGGCCCTGTTCCCTCCGGAGAAGAACCAGGAGTATCGCGTGCTTATGAGCCGCGCGACCGAGCGCATCGGCGGGTACGTATCGGGGAATCTCACTATTTCGTTGATCGCGGGCGTAGCGTCATTCATAGGGTTTTTGATTATCGGTGTACCTTTCCCCGCTGCGCTGGCAATGTGGATAGCCATCACCGACCTCATCCCGGTGATCGGCGCACTGCTGGGCGCTGCCCTGTGCGTATTGGTGGCGCTGACGGTGGGGGTCGGCACCGCCGTGGCCACGCTCGTCTTCGTGGTTGTGTACCAGCAGATCGAGAACTATGTAATCGGCCCTAAGGTCATGAACAAGGCGGTCGACCTCTCACCTGCGGCCGTATTGGTGGCGCTGCTTGTCGGGGGAGCGATGCTGGGCTTCGCCGGCGCCCTTTTAGCGCTTCCGCTGGCTGCGGCCGCGAAGGTCGTAGTGCGGGACCTGTGGCTGGCCAGCCATTTGCAGCCGGCCGACGCCGAGGCTGCTGGGTAGTGGTGCACTTGGGGGCTAAGCTCCCGACTGTGCAATAGGATCGCAGAGTGAAGTACTGCCTGGGTTTGGACGTCGGCGGGACCAAGATCCTTGGCGGCCTTGTTGATGAGCGCGGCCGCATAGTCGAACAGGTGCAGCAGCCCAGCCACCCCGACAGGTGGCCGGATGTAGCGCTGGAGGTTGTCGCCCAGCTCCTAGAGGATCCACCCGGCGTGGTCCGGGCGGTAGGTTTGGCGGTGGCGGCGTGGGTGGAATTCCCGTCGGGCCGGCTGGCTTACGCCCCAAACTTGGTTATTACTAACCGGGATCTGGTGGGTGAGATCGAAGACAGGTTTTCCTTGCCGGCCGGCGTCGACAATGATGCCGGCGCTGCTGCATGGGCGGAATTTAGGTTTGGAGCCGGCGGCGGTATGAGCGACATGCTGATGGTCACGGTAGGCACCGGCGTCGGTGGCGGTGCGGTGCTGGGGGGTTTTCCGTATCGGGGGTCCCGGGGGTTTGCCGCAGAGTTCGGACACGTGCCCGTTTCGATGGACGGACCGAGGTGTCCGTGCGGCTCCTACGGCTGCTTGGAAACCGTTGCGTCGGGGCGCGCTTTAGGACGAATGGCCCGTGAGCGGGTGGGTGAGGATTCTGCGATCTTGGAACTTGCCGGGGACCGAGCGGCGATTACCGGTGAGCTGGTCGGCTCACTGGCATTGAACGGTGACGCCGAGGCCCTGAGTCTGGTTTCGCAGCTCGGCCGCAACCTCGGCGTAGGTCTCACGGGCCTCGCGAAGGCGTTCGATCCACAGGCTATTGTGGTGGGCGGGGGCGTATCCGCGCTGGGCGACATACTGCTGGAGCCGGCGCGCGCTGAGATGGTCGCCCGGTACGAGGGACAGGTGGATCCGCCGGAGTTGATGATCGCCGCAATGGGTAACGAGGCCGGAGTAGTGGGATCGGCGGACCTGGCGCTGCAGAGGGCGCAGGTATAGAGAATTGGAGAAGTTATGACCGTAGGAGCGTTGATCAAACAAGCGGCATCGCAGGTAGGTGTCCCGGGCCTGGCCGATCGGTTGATCGCCGACGCGAGCAACCTGGTGCGGCTGTCCGCCGGCTTGGCCAAGGACTCGCGGGTACCGACGCGGAACAAGATTATCTTTGCCGGCGTGGCCGGTTACTTTCTGGTACCCAACGACCTGGTGCCGGACTGGCTGCCGGGGATCGGCCGGCTCGATGATGTGATCATGTTGTGCATTGGAGTTGACGCCATGCTCAATCACGTCCCCGAGGAGGTCCTGTCGGAGTACTGGCAGGGCGATCGAGCTACCTTGGAAACGATTCGCTCCGGGGTGCACACTGCCACTGAATTCGTCCCGGACAAGGTTATGCGGATGCTCTACCCGAACCAGCTCGTTCCTTGACGGCACCTTCGAAGCGTGCGTTGGTTCGCGCGCGCCGGGTGCGTGGTCGAGAGGTTCGGATAACGGTAGGTGTGGTGTGGCCGTGATGGGTCCCCGCGGGGCGTTTGCCCTTGCGTCTATACAACTTCTGGCCGGCAGTTTCGTAATGATGTGGGCGGCTAGCCTGCGCTACCGGTTTATCAGCCGGGGCTATTACCGCTCCACGGTGTGGGTGTTGTGGCCGCTGATGCTGGCTCTGGCGCTGGTGTTGCCCGGGACGCTCAAGACGGTAGGTCTGGCGGCGGCCGGCCTCTACCTTGCGTATCTGCTGTCGGTTTACTCACAGCGGCCGCTGCTGGAGTGGGTTATCGGCGCGGCGGCGAGTGTGGCCTCCGTTCTGCTTTTAGTTCTGGGAGGCCTGGGGGCATGCGAGCCTGCCTGCGCCTTTGGTCTCTTTCACGCGTTGTTGGGCGCCTTGGTGCTGGGAGGCGTGACTCACGGGATGATCCTCGGCCACTGGTACCTCAATCAGGCGCGCATGCCGATCGAGCCGCTGAAGGAGCAGACCTGGCTGATCATCGTATTGCTGGTCATCTCCGGAGCGGCCGGAGTTATCTCCCGGCCCCGTTTGCTGGAGGGCGGGGTGCCCGCCGGCCTGCTCGTCTATACGCCCGACGCTTACTGGTGGACCTGGCTGCTCATCCTGGGTACCACCGGCGTATTGATGGGAATGGTTCGGGTCACGGTCAGGGACCGCTCGACCCAATCGGCCACCGGATTGCTCTACATCGCCACGCTTACCGCGCTGGCCGGCCAGTTCCTGCTCGACCTTCTGGTTTCTACCTAGTGACTCGCCAGCCGTGAAGCTTGGGATTATTCTTCCGCAGCATGACGGAGGCAGGGACGAGATCCTCGGAGCGGCTCGGATGGCGGAGGCGGCGGGCCTGGACTCCCTCTGGACCTACGACAACCTCAAGCCCAAGCAGGGCTTCAATGAGCTGATGGAGTGCTGGACCGCCCTTAGCGCCGCCGCGGCGGTCACCGAACGGATTACCCTGGGCCCGCTGGTGCTGAGGGTCACGCTGCGCAATGTCGGGCTCGTTGCGCACATGGCACGCAGCCTGCAGGCTATCGCCCCCGGCCGGGTCGTGATGGCCTTGGGCGCGGGCGACGTCACCACCAAGAGCGAGCAGCTCGAATTCGGTTACCGGTGGTTGACTTTCACCCGGCGGCTGGCGGTGCTGGAGAAGCAGGTCCACGCTCTGCGCAAGGACGCGCCCGCAGTACCGGTCTGGATCGGCGGCGAGGGTGAGCGGATCCTGTCGACGCTGCCTCTGGCCGACGCCTGGAGCTACTGGGGTCCGGTGTCGGGTTTTGCGGCTGCGGCGGATCGAGCGCGAGCAGCGGCCGGTTCCCGCGCTCTGGAGACTTGTTGGGGGTGGCGTTCCATCGACGAGTCCGGCCTCATCGAGCTGAGCAGGCTGGGGGTTGACCACGCCGTGGTGGCGGTGTCGGCCCGCCATTACGCTCGCAGAATCGAGTGGCTGGCGTCGATGGGGTCGGTACTGCAGGAGCACTCCTAGTCAGGGCATAAATTCTCGAGGGTTTCTGTAAGAAATCCGTCCGGGCATTCTCTATCCCATGTGAGCAGCGCAACGCGAGGAAGGGAATGCACGTGTCCCATGAACAGCCATCGAGTTTTAGTCGTCCGATCCGCCATGCCCGGCCAGTGGGTCGGGGCGCTCCCGATGGGGGGGA
>JAHWKV010000012.1 GCA_019347725.1 Actinomycetota bacterium | reverse complement strand
GCCTTCTGAACGGCGTTGAAGATGCCCGAATCGATGTTGCTCTTGACGCGTCCGATGGCCTCTACAGCCTGGGCAGAACCCACCACCCAGCCGATCCGCCAGCCGGTCATGTTGTAGGTCTTGGACAGCGAGCCAAACTCCACCGCAACGTCCAGAGCGCCGGGAGCCTGCAGCACGCTGGGCGCGGTGTAGCCGTCGTAGGTGAGCTCCACGTAGGCGGCATCGTGGGCCAGGAGCAGGTCGTTGTTGGCGCAGAAGTTGACCGCCGTCTTCATGAATCCCTCGTCGCACACCGCCGAAGTGGGGTTCGAAGGAAAGTTGATCCACAGGACCTTGGAGGCACTGACGTCCCCGGCGGGGATGCGATCGAGCTGTGGGACGAAGTTGTCCGCTAAGATCAGCGGAACCGATATCGGTCGCCCTCCCGAGAGCATCGCCGCCGACCGGTAAACTGGATAACCCGGGTCCTGCACCAGCACCCCTTCTCCCGGATCCACAAACGCTGCGGCCAGGTGGGCAATACCTTCCTTGGAACCCATCAAGGGAAGAACCTGGCTCTTTGGATCCAGCGTCACGTTGAACCGACGCTCGTAGTATGCCGCGATAGCTTCGCGCAACTCCGGTAGACCGTAGTTCGAGGGGTATCGATGGTTGGCGGGGTCCGACAGCTCCTTGATGCCGGCGTCCACGATGTGCTGGGGTGTCGGCCTGTCCGGGTCCCCGATGCCGAAGGAGATCACGTCCACCCCCCTCTCCTTGGCTGCGGCAACCTTTTTGTCCAGCTCTGCAAACAGGTAAGGGGGTAGCTTCGCGATCCTCTCGGCGCTTCTCAAACGGTCCTCCCATCAAATACGTGGACGGCCGGTCCGGTCATGAATATCCGGCCGCCTTCTTGCTTCTCGATCAATAGGTCTCCACCCAACATGCGCACAGTCGCCCGCTCCAAGCCGCTGGCCGCCAGGCTCGCACACGCTCCGGACCCGCAGGCCTGGGTCACGCCGACACCTCGTTCCCAAAACCGTGCATGCACAACATCACCTTCGACCTTAACGAACTCGACGTTGGTCCGGTCCGGGAAGGCCGGGTCGTTCTCGATTAGGGGGCCGAGCTCGGTGATGGGCACCGCATCCAGGTCCTCCACAAAAGTCACCACGTGAGGGTTGCCGGTAAGGACCTTCCGCCACAGGTAACCGTGCAGATCAATCTCGCCGAGGTCCTCGGCTACGCCCATATCCACCCGCACCGAGGTCACCTCCGAGCCGTCGACCGTCAGCTCAAGCACCTTGACCTCGCCGCCGGCCTCCAGGCTCACGCTCTGAGCGCGGTGATAGCCCTTCTCGTAGAGGAACTTGCCGGCACAGCGAAGGCCGTTGCCGGAAACCTCGGCGATGCCGCCGTCGTTGTTGTAAAGCAGAAACTTAAAGTCGGCGTCGGGCGAGGGGCTCAGCACTATCACCCCGTCTCCACCGACGCCGGTGTGGCGGTCGCATATCTGTACGGCGGCACCGACGTCGATCGGACGGTCGAAGACAAGGATGAAGTCGTTGCCCAAGCCGTGGTACTTCGAAAACTCAATAGGCACAGCTACTGCTACCTTCCTAACCTCTGAATCAGATGCTGCGCGGCGGAGTCGGGGTCCTCGAACCACTCGATCCTTGGGTCGAACTTGAACCACCTGAGCTGCCGGCGCGCATACTTGCGGGTACGGCGCTTCACTTCCTCAACCGCCTCCTGTAACGACAGCTTGCCGTCCAGGTGGTCGAGAATCAGAGCATATCCGAGCACCTGATGCGCGGTGGCCGACCACGGCCAGGCCACCGAGCGCAGATTCGCCACCTCATGCACCCAGCCTTGCTCTATATAACGGTCTACGCGCTCGTCTATCCGCCGGTCCAGCTCCTCGATAGGCGACCTGAGGCCCACCGCCGTCAGATCGTAGATCGACTCCCACCGGTCCCAGGCCGTGCGGTACGACGAGAACTTTTCCCCGGTGAGCTCGGCCACCTCCAGCGCCCGCACCGTACGGCGAACATTGGCCGGGTGGATCCGCTCTGCCGCCTCGGGGTCGACCTGCTGAAGCAGGCGGTACATGGCGTCGGATCCAACGGAGTCCGCCCGGTCTTGCAGGCGGCGGCGCACGGTAGCGTCGGTGCCCGGAAACTCAAGGGGGTCGACAACCGCCCGGAAATACAGGCCGGACCCTCCCACCAGCAAGGGAACCTCACCTTGTCTGTCAATCTCGGCCACCGCCCGCCGCGCCCTGATTTGATAATCGGCTGCCGTAAGCGGCTCGGTGGGATCAACCACATCGAACAGGTGGTGCGGGACCTGCCCGCGTTCTGCAGCAGTCGGCTTGGACGTGCCGACGTCCATGCCCCTGTAGGCCGTGGCGGAGTCGACACCGACAATCTGCACGCCGCCTCCGGCGGCCACCCTAAGCGCCAGATCGCTCTTGCCGGCCGCCGTGGGACCGACAATGGCCAGGACCCGCGGCTTGGATGAACCGGTATTAGCCGACGAGGCAACCCTCGAGGTGACTGGGGGCTGCCCCGGTTATCTTGACCTCCAGCAACTCGCCCTGGCCGGCGGCCGCCGCAAAGTGCACGAGCTTGTTGGTGCGGGTGCGGCCGGTGACCTTATCCGGGTTCTTTTTCGACGGTCCCTCGACCATGACCTGCACCGTGGAGTCGACCATCTGCTCGTTGAGCTCCAGACTGATCTGCTGTTGCAGAGCGGCTAGCCGCTCGAACCGGCGTGAAACGACCTCGGGGGCCACCTGGCCGTCCATCTCGGCGGCCTCGGTTCCCGGTCGCGCCGAGTACTTGAACGTGTAGGCGGCGTCGAAGCGAGCCTGCTCCACCAAGCTCATCGTCGCCTCGAAGTCCTGTTCGGTCTCGCCTGGAAAACCGACGATGATGTCGGTGGTCACCGCCAGGCCGTCCACCAACTCTCTGGCCATATGCAACTTCTCCAGGTACTTCTCACGGGTGTACGAACGCTTCATACGCTTAAGCAGCCGGCTGGAGCCCGACTGCACGGGAAGGTGCAGGTGCTCGCAAACCACAGATGACTCGGCCATCGCTCGGGCCACCGGCTCCCGGAAGTCCTTGGGGTGCGGAGAGGTGTATCGGACCCTTTCCAAACCTTCGATGCCGTCCAACGCCAGCAGGAGGTCGGCGAATTTCGGGGTCCGGTATATGTCCCGGCCGTAGGAGTTGACGTTTTGGCCGAGCAGAGTCACCTCGCTGACCCCGGTGCTGCAGAGCTGCTTGACCTCGCCCAGGACGTCGCCCAGGCGGCGGGAGGCCTCGACGCCGCGGACCGAGGGGACGATGCAAAAAGTACAGGCGTTGTTGCATCCGTACTGGATGGCCACCCAGGCGTGAAAGGACTTGTCCCGGCGGGCGGGTAGGGCGGAGGGGAACACGTTCAACGTCTCGGAGAACTCGACGACCGGGATCCCGGACTCCTCGGCCTTGCGCAGCAGCCCGGGCAGCGCCTCGATGTTTCGGGTGCCCAGCACCACATCCACCCAGGGGGCCTTGCGGACGATGACGTCGCGGTCCTTCTCAGCCAGGCACCCGCCTACGACGATTTTCATCTCGGGCCTGGCCTCTTTGACGGACTTCATCCGGCCGAGGTTGCCGTACAGCCGGTTGTCGGCGTTCTCCCGGATGGCGCAGGTGTTGAACACGGCCACGCTGGCATCGTCGGGCGAATCTACCTTCCGGTAGCCCTGCACCTCCAGCAGCCCGGCCAGCCGCTCGGAGTCGTGCTCGTTCATCTGGCACCCGAAGGTGCGGATCCAGTACGTGCGCTCGTCTGTCGTTGTCATGGCACCAGGATAGACGCTAGGTGCCATCGTGTTCGCAGGGGCGCCCCGAACTAAGCCAGTCACGACAGGTGACGGTGCCGGCACCGAATCAGCGCCCTACTTAGCGAATTCCACGGCTCTGTGCTCCCGAATCACCGTGACCTTGATCTGGCCGGGGTACTGCAGCTCCTCCTCTATCTTCTTCGCTATGTCGCGGGCCAGTACCTCGGCCTGCAGGTCGTCCACGGCATCGGGGTGCACCATAACCCGCACCTCACGCCCGGCCTGCATGGCGTAGCACTTGTCCACGCCCTCGAACGACTCCGCCAGCGTCTCCAGCCGCTGCAACCGTTTCACATACGTATCCAGAGCCTCACGCCGGGCTCCTGGTCGGGCGCTCGAGATGGCGTCGGCCGTCTGGGTGATGACCGCCTCCAGTGTTCTTTGCTCCACCTCATTGTGGTGAGCTTCAATCGCGTGGCACACGGCAGGCGACTCATTGAGACGGCGGGCAAGCTCGGCGCCGATCAGGGCGTGCGAACCCTCTACCTCGTGAGTGATGGCCTTGCCGATGTCGTGCAGCAACGTGCACCGCTTGGACAGCGCTATGTCGGTACCCAGCTCGGCGGCTACGACACCTGCAATGTGGGCGGCCTCCACCAAGTGCTTCAGCACGTTCTGGCCATAGGAGGTCCGGTAGTTCAAACGCCCCAAGACCTTGAGCATCTCCGGATGCAGATCTGGAATACCGACCTCCATGGCGGCCCACTCCCCCGATTCCACTATGGTGCGCTCCACCTCGGTGCGGGACTTCTCGTACATTTCCTCGATCCGGGCCGGCTGAATACGCCCGTCCCCCACAAGCTTCTCCAGCGTGAGTTTGGCGATCTCCCGGCGAATCGGATCGAAGCAGCTGAGCACCACCGACTCCGGTGTGTCGTCGATCAACAAACTGGTTCCCGTGCAAGATTCAAAGGCGCGGATGTTGCGACCTTCCCGTCCAATGATCCGGCCCTTCATCTCGTCATTGGGCAACGTAACCACGGAGATCGAGTTCTCCGAGGTCTCTTCGCTTGCCACCCGCTGAATGGCTATCGCCACGATCTTTCGAGCCCTGCGTTCAGCCTCTTCACGAGCCCGTGCCTCTATATCGCGCACCAGGGTCATGGCATCACGCTTGGCTTGATTCTCCACGGATGCAATCACAAGCTCCTTGGCCTGAGCCGAAGACATCCCGGCCAGCCGTTCCACCTCAGCCTTTTGTTTGGAGGCGAGTTCGTCGAGCTGCCTGCGAAACTCGCTGAGCTGCTTTTGCTGCTCGACGGCGGATTGTTCTTTGTCTTCCAACCGTTGGGCCATCTGCTCCAACGTGGTTTCTTTTTTTTCAAGACGCACCTGCTTGCGTTGCACGTCTGCAGTGCGCTGCTTGACCTCCTCTTCGGCTTCTTGCCGGATGCGCAACGCCTCTTCCCTGGCTTGGGTCAGCGCCTCACGCGTTTTCTTTTCGGCTTCTTCTTCGACTTCAACCAGGCGTTGCTGCGCGCGGGCTTGCGCGGTTACCGCGCTGCGCCCGGCAGCCTGTTTATAGAGAATGAATCCAATTCCGACACCGACGAGAAGGCCGACAACTCCGAGTAGTACGTCAGTTGGCATTGGGCCTCCTCAACACAAAAAAACCGAGCACATGCTCGGCCAGAAGGTTCATGAAGTTGCGGGGTAGACTGCCGTTGCGGTTACTTTCGTAAAAGTCGTAGCTCCTCCCGCAAGTTATCTATCCCTCAACCTCATGTCTTTATGTCTGACAGCGGACTTTTTCAGTACTTAACTCAATTTTAAGCCGTTGGCTGACGTAAACCTTCCTTAGGCCGGCTTCTAAATATTATGCTCGGGCCGGAGGAGGGTCAATCACTACGCCTGGTCAAGTTCGCGAAAAGCCGCGCGCGCTGCCTCCCACGCCAACTCGGATTCGTAACCTTTTGCGTACAGGTGCCTAACCACGCGTTGCAGCGCCTTCTCCGGCGCGATCGAACGGCAACTTCTGGCCTTGGCCAGTGCCAACTTCAAGGCTCGATCCCCATCCGATGTGCCCGCCTGCTCCAACTCGGCAAGACCGTCCTCTATAACGTCGTCTGCGACCCCGCGGTAACGAAGGTCCCGGTCTATACGCGTCGATGACCATCCCGCCCGACTCCTGGACCGGCACACCTCACGGACAAACGCAACGTCATCCAACAAGCCCAGCTCACACAGGCGGGCATCCACGACCGCTACCGTTGGTTCCCCGAACCCGGAATCGAGCAGGCGCTGGGCTATCTCATGGCGGGAGCGGGAACGAAAGCCCAGCAGGCGCATAGCCTTATCCATAGCTTTACCGGTCCCCCCCTCCGGCTCCTGTTGGACCGGGACCCCGGACAGATGGGTCACGCGCGCGCTGAGGCGCCGTTTGCGGACACCTTCTTCTCCGAAGGCGCCTCTTCTTCGACCTCCTCGATCAGTCCCAGCTTCAACTTGACCCGGTGCTCCATGTCGGCGAAAACGTCGGGGTGCTCGGATAGATAGCCCTTGGTGTTCTCCCGTCCTTGGCCAATTTGTTCGCCATCCAGCAGGTACCAGGACCCCGACCTGCTGGCTATACCAAGCTCCAACGCGGTGTCCAGGAGTGAGCCTTCCTTGGAGATACCGTGCCCGTACTGCACGTCGAACTCGGTCTGCCGAAACGGCGCGCTGACTTTCGACTTGACCACCTTGACCCGTACCCGGGACCCGACCACTTCCTGACCGTTTTTGAGGTTCTCGATCTTACGAATATCCAAGCGCACCGACGCGTAAAACTTGAGTGCTCTGCCGCCGGAGGTGGTCTCGGGGGAGCCGAACATGACCCCGACCTTCTCCCTCAACTGGTTGATGAACACGATCGTCGTGTTGGAGCGGCTGAGGTTACCGGCCAGCTTACGCAAGGCCTGGCTCATCAGCCGGGCCTGCAGGCCCACGTGGGTGTCCCCCATCTCGCCCTCGATTTCGGCTCTCGGTACCAGCGCGGCCACGGAGTCGATAACCACCACGTCTATCCCTCCGGAGCGCACCAGCATGTCGGTTATTTCCAGAGCCTGCTCTCCGGTATCGGGCTGGGACACCAAAAGCTCGTCCACATCGACGCCCAGGTTGCGCGCGTAGCCGACATCCAAAGCGTGCTCTGCGTCGACGAACGCCGCTATCCCGCCCTTTCTCTGGGCTTCGGCTATTACATGCAGACATACCGTGGTCTTACCGCTGCTTTCCGGCCCGTAGATCTCAACGATCCGGCCGCGGGGTAGGCCCCCGATACCCAAGGCCACGTCCAGTCCCAGGGACCCGGTCGGGATTACCTCCATGGGCACGTGGGTGCGATCACCCAGCTTCATGATGGCGCCCTTGCCGAACTGCTTTTCGATCTGCGCCATGGTGTTGCCGACCGACTTGGCCTTGTCGCTTCCGTTCCCGCGTCCCAAATCCATTGCGTCCTCCTAGTAGCTGATCCAGGGCTGACAACCGGAAAGCCGGTCAGCGCTGCAGTTGCTCGGGTGTTACCCGGCAGGTTAGTGGGCGGGTATGACAGAAAACCTATCGAACGTCTGTTCGGATTTCAACGACCAAGCGACTTTTCCACAGATAATTACACAACTGTGATTATAGGGTGAAGCCTGTGGACAACACGACCCTTTCGAGCACTTCATACCGGGCCCCACGGGAACTCAGATGACTTCTGAACAGCGTGAGCCGGTCGATCGGGAACGGGGATCGATCCAAATCAAAGGGCCGGCACTCCTCAACCAGTTTTTCCACCCGCGCCGGCACCTTGAAGCGAGCCAGAGTCAGGTGAGGATGCAAAGGCAGCTTCTCCGCCGGCCTGGCGCTTACCCGGGACAGCTCCTGCGAGAGCGCCTCCAATCGGGACTGTGGATCCTCGATACCTACCCACAGCACCCTGGCCCGCCGCAGGGAAGGAAATGCCCCGACGTCAAGCAGACGCGACTCCAAGGGCACGGCTGCCCGCGCTACGCCGGCGAGAGCCTCCACCAAGTCATGGATCTCTTCGTCGGGCACCTCGCCGAAGAACTTCACCGTCACGTGCCAGTTCCACCGCACCGTCCAGCGAGCGCCGGCTAACTCTTTCCTCAGAGGCTCTACGGCCGCATCCACGGACTCCAAATGCTTCTGCGGGATCTCCGCCGCCGCAAAAAGCCTCACGCCCGCGCCCCATCACCGAGCAGCCATCTACGCAGCGCGTCGAGCGCCGCGGTACTGCCGGCCGCACGTATTTCAGCGCGGCCACCGGAGACCATCAACTTACGCACCACCGAACCGCCGTCCCATGAAAGCCCTATGAACATCGTTCCGACCGGGCTCTCGTTGGGATCCGGACCGGCTTCCCCCGTAGTCGACAAACCTACAGAGGCGCCCGAAACCTGCCGGGCGCCCGAAGCCATGGCGGCCGCCGCCTCCTCGGACACTGCACCGTAACGCTCCAGCAGGTCGGACGATAAGCCAAGCTGCTTGACCTTCGCCGCACGGGAATAGGTGACGAAGCCGGTGTGGAAGACCTTCGAAGACCCCGGAACCGACACCAGCTGCGACGACAGCAAGCCGCCGGTAAACGACTCGGCCACCGAAACCGTCAGACCCATGCGGGCCGCCAGCTCGACCACCACCGACTCCAGCGTCTGGTCATCGACGCCGAACAGGTCCGCGCCCAACCGGCGGCGGATCTCCCGCTCCACGGGACCAACCTCCTCCGCAGCCGCGGCGCCGGGTGGGGACGACGCCCTTAGGTTGACCGCGATCTGGCCACCGGAGGCCAGGATGGAAATCACCGGTCCGCCCGACGCCCTGCATCCGTCTACAACGTCCTGGATTCGCTGCGCGAGGTCGGACTCTCCTATACCCGTGAACCGCAGCGTTTTATCGGAGACATCCACGAGGCCCCGCTCGCCGGAAATTGCAGGGATCACTTTCCGTGCAAGCATTGCCTCCATCTCACCGGGCACGCCCGGCAGAGCAAAGACCCTGGCGCCCTGGTGCTCCAACTCAATACCCGGCGCGGTTCCGATCGGGTTGGCGATGGCCCGGCTTCCATGCGGCAAGTAAGCCTGAACTCGGTTTACAGGGCTCATTAATTTGCCCTTTGCCTTGAAGAATGCCCGGATCTTCGCATCGAGCTCGGCACTGAATTCAAGCTTCCGTCCGGTCGCCCGCGCCAGGCTTTCACGGGTGAGGTCATCCTGTGTCGGACCCAGGCCTCCGCTGACTATGACCACGTCGGCCCGTCCGCAGGCGTCACCGAGAGCTCGGGCGATGCAGTCGATCTCGTCGCCCACCGTCACCTGCAGGGTTGTCTCGATCCCAACCTTGGCCAACTGGCGAGCTATATGTCCGCCGTTGGTGTCGTCCACGGCGCCCGCGAGCAGCTCGCTGCCCACGCAGATAACCTCAGCCTTCACTGTCTCTCGGCGGGTCCCGGCTGCCGGGTCAACAGCCGCCGGCTCAGCAACCCGTAGCGAAGGCCCGAGTAGGCAGTGATCAGCACGGCCGCGTACAGAAGCACGTCTTGAACCACCATCCACGCCCCGGCGCGGGGGAAAAGCCAAAGAAGCACCATCACCAGTTGGACCGTGGTTTTGTACTTGGCGTGCTTGCCGGCCGGCATGGAGTTGCCGCGTCGCATGGCGGCCGACCGCAGGGTCACGATCGCCACCTCCCGGACCGCCATCACCAGAGCCGCCCAAACCGGAAAGTCCTTAAAAGCAATCAAACCGACGAGCGCGGCGCCGACCAGGAACTTGTCGGCCAGCGGATCCAGAAACTGCCCCGTCGGGGTAATGACGTCCAGCCGGCGCGCCAGGTAGCCGTCCAGGTAGTCGCTGAACGTGGCCACAACGTAGATCGCCAACGCGGTCCAGCCGGCGGCGGTCATCCGGGTGCTGTCGCCTGCCTCGTACATGAAGTAGACGAAGACCGGTATGAGCGCGATGCGGATCCAGGTGACGACGTTGGCGGGGTTCATAATCCGGGTTACCTTGCTAGGTTAAGCACCGGACAACCGTAGCAGAAGCCGGCCGGCAAGCTGCCGGGGCGGCAAGCGGCAAGACGCTGACAAATCTCCGACCTGCAGACTCTTAGTCAAACCGGTCTTCCCCATCAAAGACGCAAGTAGTATCATTGCTGGTGACGAAGGCTCGGCCACACAGTGAAAGATTGCTGGTCGGAACCTTAAAAGGTTCCAATCCTCCAACTTTCGGCAGCCACAGACCGAGCCTTCGTGCGCGTTACGTCTCCTACCTTTGCAATCCCATCCCTTACCCTGTAGGCTCCGGCGTCTATTGACTCGCCTCCCCCACAACAGCGGACAAAACGTCCCTGGCAGGTACTGTCAGCACTGCAAATGGACGAGAAACTAGTCAGAACCTGGCTTTCTTCTTCCACCACTGCGGGTACGGCGAGTCCAAGGCTCGGCTTCGAGATGCCGGAAACTGCAAAGAATTTCTACTCAGGAGGTGGCAGTGAAACGGTTATCGCTGGTTTCGGCCTTGTGCTCGGCTTTCGTTCTATCGGCGGCGCCGGCCCAGGCCGCCTCACCGCCAAGCCCCAACGTCAAACTGGGCGCCGTGGTGGAGACCGTGCTCAACCTGCTAGAGCCTCACGGTGATGGCGATCCGGAGGCAGAGCCACCCGAGCCCAACCAGACAGACCAGTTGGACCAACTGGGCGAATTAGAGCGAGAGTTGGAGAACCTGCTACGAGTTGAGAGCACGGCCTACTGCCTGACCGGCACGATGGCCTCCGGTAAGCAAGTCTACGAGGGGGCCGCGGCGATGAACGGCGTGCCGCTGGGCAGCAAGTACCGGATCGTCAACGGGCCCGAGGCCGGAAAGATCTACACCATTGAGGACCGTATCAGCCACAGCAGCGAGTTCGACATCGCCTATCCCGGAGACTGCGAAGCCGCTATCGAGTACGGGCGGCGCATCATCAAGATTGAACCCGTTAGTTAGGGTAACGCCGCTACGGTAGGCACTCCGGCTCAACGGGAGCCGTCTCAACCGGCGCATCCGCAGGGGGCTCGTCGCTGCCGGGAACCTGGATACCGGCAAACGTTCCTCCGGTGACCAGCTCAACATCGACATCACTCAGAGTTGGTTCTGCGCGCAGGTCGGTCGCACCCCCGATGTACGCGGCGATCAACTCCGCCTTGGCGAGTGCGCCATCCGCGTAGCTAACCACGGTGTTGTCGACACGCGAGCGGGCATCGCCAACCTCGGTCACGTCGAA
>JAHWKV010000129.1 GCA_019347725.1 Actinomycetota bacterium | reverse complement strand
GAGCTCGGTGCTGCCGGACGGAGTACCGGCCGGGGCGTTCCAGGTGCGGGTCGCCGTGAACGCGCTGAAGGTCGTGGAGCGGGAGCTCGCCGCAGCCGGCGAGGACGTGCGGCGGCACGAGGAGCGGCTGGCTGCGCTGGGCGCCGCCGACAACGCCGCGCTGGCACGGGCGCTGCGCCGAGAAGAGATCCCGCCGGAGCGGCTGCCGGAGGTGCGGATGCGGTAACCGCCAGGCTCGGGGGTGCACCAACGGGCTCGGGCTCGGTGTCTTCCTTGCTGGCCGTCATGGAGGGAATCAAAAATTCCTTAACGGCCGGGGCCAAGCCCAGCAGCATTAAAACGAACAGCCCTACGCCCAACGGAGGGAAATACTTCTGGGTGGGAACAATGTCTTCTTCTTCCTCCGCCGCGGCGCCGTCGGAACCTTCACTTTCCGCTGCCCCCTCATCTTCATCCTCGCCTTCGTCGGCTGCGGCGTCGGAGTCTTCCTCGGCGTCTTCCTCGGCTTGTTCCTCGCCGGCTTCTTCTTCGCCGGCTTCTTCTTCGTCTCCGGCCGGCGGTGCTCCTGCGGCAGCCTCGACGATGATGGTTCCCTCCATGCCCAAGGCCACGTGGTAGGAGCAGACGTAGTCGATGGTTCCCTCTTCCTCGAGGGTTACCTCCTCCGAATCGCCCGCGTTGAGGTTTCCGGTGTCGAACGAGTCGTCCGACGCAGTCGCGATGTGGGGAGCCGAACCGACGTTCTCGAAGACGATGGTGTCACCTACCTGAGCGGTCACCTCCTCGGGAATGAACTCGTTGTCATCGGCTTCGATGGTGATGGTCTCAGCATGCGCCGGGCCCGCGCCCCCCAGCAAGAACAGGCTTAGGACGACGGAAAAAACCAGGATACGGCGCATCGAGCCTCCTTAGGGATGTGTCAAAAGAATGGTTCAACTAGTGGATTCTAGGCCTCCACAGGCTCCCAAGGCCACCTGCGCCGGTGAAGCATCAAGCAACAACCTCAACCGGAGTACCTGTGGGAGCCAGTTCCTTAAGCTCCAAAATGGTCTCGTTATACAATCGTAGGCAGCCGTTGCTGGATTGTATTCCAACCGAACCCCGGTTGTTGGTTCCGTGTATGGCGATCTGCCCGTTGCCCCCTCCAAAGTTGGTCAGAACCTCCGAGAAACCGGCCACGGACAGCATGTAAGCGCCGTACGGTCCGCTCGTGTCCTCATAGGGCACGGAGATGTCCACGTAGAACTCTCCGAGTGGCGTTGGTGTGCTGGACAAGCCCACACCAACCGGCGCCTCCAGGAGCACCTCGTCCCCCCGCAGCGCCTGTAGGGTCCGATCGGACCTGTCAATCACGATGCGGTTGGGAACCTTGCGAATACGCACATCCGAGGTCTTTATCCAGCCCGTGCTGTCATTGGGCCGCTTCGGAAGTCTCACGTTGAGCCAGTTTCCCGCCTGTCCCAACACGCTGAACAGGAGCAACACGCCCTCATGTGTCGGGTTGCTCATGGTGTCCACCGGCTCTTCGTCGAACTGGCTTTCGTATACGGCGACCTCGCTCACCACGGAGTCCGCTACCAGTGAGTCGTTAGGCCCGGCGCCCAGCGCCACCGCAGCGGGAATGTCCGCGTGGGATACAAATCTGCCGGCCGCCGATGCCAGCCCTCCCGTCGTACCCGCCTGGGCGGCGGGGGCCGATCCCGCGAGCAACGCGGTGACGATCAGCCAGCCGAGGAACTTACGTGTAGCCATCAGTCTCTTTCTCTAAAATAAATGGCCCTGTAGGACTCCGCATACTTTAAGGGCGGGTGGGCGCCCTCCGCCATGACGCCGGCCATGAACTTCATCCGCTCGGCCAGCTTGGAGCCGAATTCCGGAGTCTGGGATTGGTGCACCGTAACCGCCTCGATCTTGGTGTCGATCGCCTTTTCAATGTCCACGTAGTAGTTGGGGCTGGGCGAGAAACCGAACAACGCCGCCTTGATGTGATGCGGCTCGAAGCCCTTGTCGTGCAGCTCTTCCCGGTACATCGGCACCGTAGGGGCGCCGGGACTAATAGCCGCACACAACGCCTCGCCGACCTTACGGTGGTCCGGGTGGTTGATGTACATGTCGGCGTAGAAGTACATCGTCGGGTCCGGTCCGACCACAACGTCGGGCTTGAACCGGCGGATCTCCCGAATCATGTCGCGGCGCAGCTCATGCGAGTCCTCGACGTGGCAGTCCTCGTACCCCAGGAATGTTATATCCGAGATACCGGTTATCTTCGCCGCCTCCCGCTGTTCGGACTCTCGGGCCGCTATCAACTCCTCTCGCGGGAAGTCCGGATCGTTGGAGCCGTGCGACCCGTTGGTGACAACGCACAGAGCTATCTGCTTACCCTCGGCCGCCCATTGGACCATCGAACCCCCGGCCATGAACTCACCGTCGTCGGGGTGGGCGAAGAAGACCATAACCTTTTCGAATTCAAGCTCACTCAAGGAGCTACCCTCCCAAACTCCAGAAAAGCTTTGTGGGTAGAAGGCATGCAGGCCGAGAAAAATTCCTCGACGGCCTCACCGTAGCGCCCGATCTCCCACATGGCGGTCTCGGCGTTACGTAACGAGACAAAGTTCATCAAAGCCCGCGCGTTGACCGACCAGTAGAACTCGGTGTACAAACCGACGGGCAGGACGAAGCGAGCCAGCTCCCGTGCAACTCCCCTTTGCAGCATATCCTCATAGGCCTTCCAAGCCGACCGGTATTGTTCGGCCATCAACTCCCTGACTTCGTTGGCGACAGGCTCATCCATGGATTCGAACTTGTAAGATCCTGGCTTGCCGGTCTGAGTACGCACCTGGGAAACGTCGGGGATGTAGAACTCATCGATGGCCTGCGAGTAGCGCAGACTGTGCTCATTGAAGCTGCTCCAGCGATGGCGCATCCACTCCCGAGCCACCGCAATAGGGCAGCGGATATGAAAGCGTAACAGGTTGTGCTCGAAGGGGGAGGCGTGCTTCTCTCGGATCAAAAACCGGATCAGGCCTTCATCCTTTTGGTCCAGCTCGTCCTTCATCTGCAGAAACGAGACCCGGGCGCCGTTGACTACGGAAAGGTCGGTAGCCTCCGCCGCATCCAGGCGAACGAACCCGTGGTCCAGCACATCGATTTTGTCCCCCACGCGTGGCGGCAACTAAACACTCCTTAGATCTTGAAAAACCGCTGGCCTCTTGCCGGTACGGATCCCATACAAAATAAAGGCTCCTGCAGACCAGGCGCCGGTCAATTCTACCGATCCTGCTGCCGCCTGCCGATGCCCAGGCCGGCAGTCCCAAGCCGGCAATCCCGGCTGGACCAACTGGGGAACGAAGTTGCTATCGAGGCCGTTTTTCGGGCTGGGAGCTGCTTGCGCCCTCCGAGATTTCCTTCTCCGCGCGCTCGAGCCTCTCTTCGACGCGATCGAGCTTGCGAGCCACCCGCATAGTCCGGCGATCCAAGCGAGCCACCCGGCTATCAACATCCAGCGCATCATCGATGGGCTCTCGCTCGTAGGGCTCCTCGGCTTCGTTGCTCATGGCTGCTCCTTCCACACGGGTCTGCACCTTCTGCTCAAAGAATGAGGTTCCTAAACCGCCGGCCATAGAGCCGAAGGTCCCTCTTCTATCGAGTCTAAAAGGATCTAAAAACTCTGCCGGATCACTTCACTCCCAGGGATTGATCGACCACCTCGACCACGGCTTGCATGCTCTCCTCGACCGACCCCGTGGTATCCACCTCGGCCGCTTCCGGCCATTCATCGGCCGTTGCAGCCATGGCCTTGGCCACCTCCTCAGTCGCCTCCGAAGCATCCTTGCCTTCCGCCCGTCGGTTCTGGATCCGGCCGGCCGCCACCTCGGGACTCGTCACGCAGCGCAGCTGAATCAGCGGGCTGCAACACTCATTCGCCAGCTCGGCCGCCGCCGTGCGATACGACGCCGAGGAGAAGGAAGCGTCCAAGATGGCCGGCTCCCCCATCTGCAGCAGCTCCCGAGCCCTGGACATCATCTCTTCGTAGACCCGGTCGGTGGCTTCCTCCGTGTAGATACCTTCCTTAAAACCGCTCTCCCCTGAGCTCGACCCGATCAGCTCCTTGCGGACCACGTCGGATCGGGTAACCGGCCAACCGAACTCGGCGGCCAGGCCCGCAGCTAGGGTCGACTTGCCCGTTCCCGGCAGGCCGCCTACGACGACCAGTGGAACCTGCGCCGCATTCAGGTGGACCTCGCACAGACCCATCAGTTGCCGGGCTTGGTCACCGGCGGCCTCCTCGCCTTGGCAGTGGCGGATGGAGGCGACCTTGGCCCTGACCAGGGCCCGGTAGGCGATGTAGTGGTCCATCAGGCTCGAGGGATACGCATCGCCGGACGTCGCCTCCGAATAGTCGGCCAGGAAACGCTCGGCGGCGCCCGTCCCTGCCAGGCGTTCCAGATCCATCGCCAGAAACGCCGCGTCGTCCACCACGTCGATGTAACGCAGCTCATCGTTGAACTCGATGCAGTCCAAAATGCGAGGACCGTCTGAATAGCAGTAGATGTCGTCGGCCAGCAGGTCCCCGTGGACGTCGCGGATCCGCCCCTCGGCCACCCACTTGCGGAACGTGCCCGCCGGAACGCCCGTGTAGGTGATGGCATCGACCA
>JAHWKV010000128.1 GCA_019347725.1 Actinomycetota bacterium | reverse complement strand
GATCTAAGCCAAATCGCCAAGCAGTTCCTGCATCTAGCCGGCGAGTCCATGCTCACCCGTTCGCTGCGAGTGCTGGACGGGTGCCTGGGCATTGATTCGATAGTCGTAGCGTTGCCTGAGGATTCGGCGACCTGGCCGGCCAAGATGGACCGTTTCGACAAGCTCGTCGCCAGGACTCAGGGAGCTGCAACCCGCCAGGCTTCGCTCGGCAGAGCCCTCGAACACGTTCCCGGCAAGACGTCCGTGGTGCTGGTCCACGACGCAGCGAGACCGATGTTGACTGCACACCTGGTCGATACCCTACTGAGCGCTCTCGACGCCGACTGTGACGGCGTCATCCCGGCCATCCCCTTGGAGGACACCATCAAGAGAGTTTCCGGCCAGATGTTTGTCACGGAGTCGGTGGACCGTAACGATGTTTGGCGGGTGCAGACCCCTCAGGTATTTGATTGTGCAGTACTTCGCAAGGCGCTGAACGATGCAGTGGTGGCGGACGTGGACGCCACCGACTGCTCTCACCTGCTCACCCGGGCCGGCTACCGCGTGAGGGTCGTGCCCGGGGATCCGCAGAACTTCAAGGTCACGCACCCGGGCGACCTAGTTCTGGCCGAGGCGGTGCTGGTTCGCAGGGGGGCGATCTAGATTCGGGTCGGTTTCGGTTACGACGTCCACGCCTTCGATCCGCAGAGAGCTTTGATTTTGGGCGGGGTCGAGGTGCCGGATGCTTCCGGATTGGCGGGCTGGTCGGATGCCGACGTAATCGCACATGCAGTCGCGGATGCTTTGCTGGGGGCCGCGGCGCTGGGAGACCTGGGTCAACACTTTCCGGCCGCGGCCGTGTCCGAGGGCGCATCCAGCCTTGAGATCCTGAGCCGGACGGCTCGGCTGCTGACCGACGCCGGCTACCGGGTGGTGAACGTGGACGCGACTGTGATCATCCAGGAGGTTCGCGTGGCGCCACACCGAGAGGGCATGATCCGCAAGGTCGCGGGGGCCCTGGGTATCGAAGAGGCTCAGGTCAGCGTCAAGGCCACCACTACCGACCACCTGGGTTTCGCCGGTCGAGGCGAGGGAGCCGCGGCCATGGCGGTGGCTCTGATCGACCGTACCGGCTCGGATGTATCCAGCCCGGCCCGGTAAGGTTGAAAGCATGGGACTCGTAGTAACCAATACGCTGACGCGCAAAAAAGAGGACTTTGTTCCCCGCGACGAGGGCAAGGTCAGCATGTATGTGTGCGGGCCCACCGTCTACGGGGACATCCATGTGGGCAACGCCCGCGCGATGGTCGTGTTCGACGTCATTCGTCGCTATCTGCTTTGGCGTGGCTTTGATGTGACCTTTGTGCGCAACTACACCGATGTAGACGACAAGATCATCGCCAGAGCGGCCGAGGAGGGGCTGTCCTCCGAGGAGGTGGCGTTCAAGTACTCTGCGGCTTTCGACGAGGTAGTTGCCTCACTCGGTATAGCCGCGCCGGATCACCCGGTCAGGGCAACCGAGCACATCCCCGACATGGTTGAGATGATCCAAAGTCTTATCGAACGCGGGTTCGCGTACGAGGCGGGCGGAAGCGTTTGGTTCGCGGTCGATAAGTTTAAAGATTACGGCAAGCTCTCCGGTCGAACCCTCGCAGACATGAGGGCGGGCGAGCGGGTCGAGCCGGACCCCAACAAGCGCCAACCTCTGGACTTTGCGGTCTGGAAGGCGGCCAAGCCCGGGGAACCGGCGTGGGACAGCCCGTGGGGGCCCGGCAGACCCGGCTGGCACATCGAGTGCTCCGCGATGTCCATGCGGTATCTGGGCACGGGTTTCGACATCCACGGAGGCGGCTCCGATCTGGTCTTTCCTCACCACGAGAACGAAATCGCCCAAGCGGAGGCCGCTACGGGCGAGAAACCGTTCGTACGGTACTGGCTGCACAACGGAATGGTGAACATGGGCAACGAGAAAATGTCCAAGTCACTGGGGAACCTGGTGCTGGCCAAGGACCTCGTTGCCGAGGTGGGTCCTCAAGTGATGCGAATTATGGCCATTGCCGGTAGTTACCGAAGCGGCGTGGACTTCGGCGAAGCTTCTTTGGAGCAGGCGACTCGGGTAAGCGAGCGGTTGGACTCGTTCCGGCGAGACGCGCCGGCCGGCGGGAAGCTGTCGGAGGAGGGCCGGCAGTTCCTGAACCGGTTCACCGAAGCCATGGATGACGACTTCAACACTCCGGTGGCGCTCGGGACCATGCAGGAGATCATTCGCCGTGGTAACACCCTGATGGGGACCTCTGGCCCGGACGATCCACAGCTACCGGGCCTTGTGGAAGCGCTGGATGAGATAACCGGGGTATTGGTCGGTCCGGTGGCTCATGCACAGGCGGAGGGAGGTTCGGATTCTCCGACCGCTAAGATCGAGGAGCTGGTCGAGCAGCGTGACCGGGCGCGCAAGGAAAAGGATTTCGGCCGAGCCGACGCCATCCGGGACCAACTCAAACAGTTGGGGGTCGTCGTAGAGGACACGCCTCAAGGTACTAGGGTGGTGAGCTCCTAAGGCTCCTAAGCCCCTGTGCGCTGCATGGCGTCCCGGATGCTGCCCACCAGTTCCTCCAGCACGTCTTCCATGGCGACCACGCCCAAAAGCGTGCCGGCGGAGTCGTGGACCCGGGCCATCTGGGTGCCCCGCCTCTGCATCTGCTTTAGGGCGGCATCCAACAGGTCGTCTGCGTGCAGGGTCGGCATGGGGCGAATGCGCTTATCGGGAACCGGCTGCAACCGCTTGGTTTGCTGAATCTCCAGAACGTCTTTGATATGCAGGTAGCCCATCAGCTCCGCTTCGGTGCCGGTTACGGGGAAGCGTGAGTAGCCCGTCTCAAGCGCCTTGCTCTCCACGTCGGCGAGGCTCGCGCCGTGTTCGACCGTGACGAGCTTGGTTATCGGGATCAGGACCGAGCGCACGGTGAGCTCGGGCAGGGACAGCGCACCCTTGAGCAGCTGGTGTTCGCGGGGCCCCAGCAGTCCTTCTTGCCTGGACTCTGCGATCAGCGCGGCCACTTCCTCATGGGTGAACACTGAGGCGACTTCGGCTCGGGGCTCGGTTCTCAACAGCCGGACGATTGCGTTCGACAGAGCGTTCAGCATCGTGATAAGCGGTTTGAGGACAAACACGATGGCGTAGATGGGTGGTCCGAGCATTAAGGCCGAGCGGGTCGGGGCGGCCAGTGCCAGGTTCTTGGGAACCATCTCCCCCAAAACCATGTGCAGCAGAACCACTATCGACAACGCGATGGCAAACGCCGTGGGGTGCAGAAAAGCCTCGGGCATACCCAGGGCTGCAAACGGCCCCTCGATTAGATGGGCCACCGCCGGCTCACCCACCGCGCCGAGGCCAAGGGAACATATCGTTATTCCCAACTGCGCTCCGGCCATCATCAGCGACACGTTCTCCATGGCCAACAGAGTCACTGCGGCCGTTTTGGATCCCGCGGTGGCCCGAGGCTCTATTTGCGTGCGCCGGGCGGAGATCAACGCAAACTCTGCGCCCACGAAGAAAGCGTTGCCCGCCAGCAGCAAGGCACCTACCATGAGGCCGGTTAGATCACTCATCGGAGCTCGTAGCGGCCTGGTCGGGCTCAGCGGTCTTTGCATCCTCCATCAGCAGACGGTCCACCCGTAGAGCGTCCATACGCTGCACGGTCATCCCTATGTGGGCGTCATCGATAGTGAGCCAGACCTGGTCCCCCACTTCCGGTATGCGCCCCAACTCACTGGTGAACAGCCCCCCGAGCGTGTCGTAGTCGTCGCTGGTCGGCAGATCCACTCCGGTCAGCTCGGCGGCTTCGTCCGGACGCAGCAATCCAGACAGCGACCACAGGCCATCCCGGCGCCGGTAGGCGTGCGGGTTGGGTCGGTCGTGCTCGTCGGTGATCTCCCCGACTATCTCCTCTACGAGGTCTTCCAGGGTGACCACGCCGGCAGTGCCGCCGTACTCGTCGACGACGACGGCCATTTGCAGGCCCTGCCGGCGCAGTAGATCCAGCAGTGGGTCTAGCTCGGTGGATTCCAGGACGATGACAGGGGGCACCATCACGTCGCCGACCCTCGTTTTGCTGCGTTCGTCGACCGGTACCCCTATGGCGTGTTTGATGTGGACAAGGCCGACAGGGTCGTCGACGCCTTCGCCAAGTACCGGAAACCGGGAATGCCCCGACGACTGCGTCAGGGTGATCAGCTCGGCAACCGTGGATTCCGCCTCGAGCGTTCGGACCCGGCGGCGTGGGGTCATCACATCTGCCGCCGTTAGCTCGCCGAATTTGAAGGAGCGGATCAAAAGCCGGGCGGTGCTCTCATCGAGTGTGCCCTGTTCGCTGGAGCGCTGTACCAGCGAGACGAGCTCCTGGGCCGAACGGGCGGAAGCCAGCTCCTCGACCGGCTCGACCCCCATGAGCCTCAGCAGTCTGTTGGCGGTTCCGTTAAAAAGGTCGATGGCGCTCTTGGTTGCGGTTGTAAAGGCGCGCTGGGGGCCCGCGACGGCCCGCGCGACCTGGTATGGACGCGCGATGGCCAAATTTTTAGGGACCAACTCACCAAACACCATCTGGAAGACGGTAGCCGTGAACAGCGCCACCGCGGCCATGCATCTCGCGCTGGAGGCTCTGGGCATCGGGGCCGGTGACGATGCCGTCGTACCGGCGCT
>JAHWKV010000127.1 GCA_019347725.1 Actinomycetota bacterium | reverse complement strand
CGGCGGGAGCGAGGAGCATGAGACTCTCGCGATGAGGATTTGCCTGCGCAAAGGGAGCACCCGATAAGCGACGAGCGGGTCGCCGGTGCCTGCCGCCGTCACCAAGCCGGCAGAGCAAGGCCCGCCAGAGCGGGTCGCTGGTGCCTGCCGCCGTCACCAGAGCCGGCAAACGAGGCCCGGCAAGGACCCGTCTCCTTTGAGCGTTGTGTCCCGACTCCGCCGATCGACTGCGTTGCTCGATCGCACCCGTAGCCTCCGGTATCGTTCTTGGTGGGCTTGACGGCTGACCGAGGAGAAGTCGATGGCGGTAAAGGTCATATCGGATCTTCATGGTGCTACCGACGCCCTGCGCACCCAGGTCGACTACGGGGACACCTTGCTGCTGCTCGGTGACATGATCAACGTCATCGACTACTTCACCAAGGACGGCATTCTCGTGGATATATTCGGTCTCGACGCGGTTAACGAGGTAATCGGCCTGCGTGCCCAGCGCCGGTTCGAGGAGGCTCGCAGCGTCATGGATCTTCGCCGTAAAGGCCGGGAGGCCGAGGTAGCCGAGCAATTTAGGATCTCCTTCCAGAAGGCCTACCGAGCGGTGTTCGACGCTCTGCCGCATCGTACGTACATGATTTTGGGCAACGTCGACTCCCCTTCGGCGGTCGAGGAGCTGGTCCCGGAGAACGTGGAGTTGGTCGACGGCAAGGTCGTCGAGCTGGCCGGGTTGAGGATCGGATTTGTCGGAGGCGGCCTGCCCAGCCCGTTAAAGATCAAATCGGAGGTGCCCGAGGACGAGTTCGACGCCAAGCTGACCGGCCTGGGAGAGGTGGATATCGTGTGCACTCACATGCCGCCGGACATTCCGGAGCTAACCTTCGATGTGCTGGCGGAACGCCATGAACGCGGATCGGCCGGACTGGCTCGCTATATTCGGAACGTGCAGCCGCAAAGAGCTTTCTTTGGGCACATTCACCAGCCGCTGTGCTCCTCAACCCATTTGGGGCGGACCCACCTTCTAAACGTCGGTTACTTCCGTAAAACTCACCGAGCGTTCACGCTGATCCCGTAGAGCAAAACCCTAAGTAACCGGGGCATTACCCATCTAGGAAGCCGCGGATGGCGGAGTTCACTGCGTCCGGGTTCTCTATCGGGGCAAAGTGCCCTGCGGCCGGGATGCGCACCAATTTGGCGCCGGGGATCGGTTCGGCGAGCGCCTTGCCGGAACCCTCCGGCAGCAGATGATCACCCTGGCCCTCGATGATCAGCGCAGGGACGGTTATGGAGGGAAGATCGCCCGTGGAATCCGCGCGATCCTTCATCGCCAGCGAGTCGGCCGCCGAGGTGGCCCCCGGCACCGACTCGAATATTCCGACAACCCGGTCTTTGACCTCCTGAGAGGCTGATTCATCCAGCAGGTTGGGCAGCATGCTTCCGGCCAGCGCCGCGGTTCCGTACTGTCGTGCTCGCTCGGCCGTCATTTCCCGTCCGGTCTTGTACTCCGGCGGATCTTCGTTGGCCCGGGTGCTGACCAGGATCAGCGTGCGGACCATCTGCGGATACCGGCGCCAGAAGGCGAAAGCTATGTAACCGCCCATCGAAATTCCGGCCAGGTCCACCTGATCCACCCCCAGGGATTGCACCGTTTCCGCCAGGTCGTCGGCATGGGTGTCTATGGTCCAGCCGGCTTCAGAGGTAGGACTCTTGCCCCGGCCGCGCAGGTCAACCGCGACTACCCGCCGGATATCGCTGAGCCCGCTGATCTGTTCGGCCCATATCCGGCGATCGATCGGGAAACCGTGGACCATCAGCAGCACCGGACCGTGGCCGGCTTCGTCATATCCGAGCTTCAATGTCTGACCATCCTTCGTCGTCGGTGGCACGTCAGTACCGATTGTCTCAATTTAGCTCCGGCGCGCCCAAGTTGACCTGTATTCGCAAGATCGATCTCGAGACGGCGATCACCTGAGCAGCCAAGTTTTTCCGGACCCGTATGAAAAGCACGGGGCTAGACGTTTACGAGGGTGAGGTGCAGATGTTCCGCACCAACACCCATAACACCGATAAGGGCGAACCGGCCGTGAGGCCGGCTAGCAAAGTCGACGGGCCTGATTGTCAGGTATCCGGGCTACTGACAAGAAGGAGAAAGAATCATGCTGGAGACACTATTCGCTTCACTCGCAGCAAAGGTCGCTGCCGGCACTCTTGCCGTGGCCATGGCAAGCACCGGTGCGGTGGCTGTAACCGGCAACCTGCCGGACGCGGCCCAGACCACAGTTTCCGAGGCTGTAGACAACATCGGCATAAACATCCCGCTCGGTGAGACCGAGGCGCTCGCCCAGGAAGATTCGATCGACGTTGACGCCGACGTTGACGCCGACGACGGCGAAGACGCAGGTGAGCCCAACGAGAACGCCGACTTCGGTCGCAGCGTTTCCGAGGAGGCCAAAGATGGCGGCGTAGACGGTGAGCAGGTCAGCCAGGACGCCCGTGACATGGCCGACGACCGCAAGGCGGCCGGACAGTCCCACAGCTCCGAAGGCAGCGCTCAGCAATCCGTAGCCGGCGATCAGGTTAACGACACCCCGGGCGCCGAGTACAAGCCCGAAGGCGTCGGCAGGCCGTAGCACCCGAAGCCAGCAAGCGCACACTTTAGCAACTCCCGCTTAAGGCGGGAGTTGCTGCGCGTCGGGGCCCGGTTGGGTACCGAACGCGAATCAAGGAAGTTTTTTGCGCACCCCGTATGAAACACACCGGGGGAGACGTTTACGGGGGTGAGATGCAGATGTTCCCCGAGTAACAGTCCATCTCACGATAAGGGCGAACTGGCCGTGAGGTCAGCTAGCAAAGTCGACGGGCCTGATTGGCAGGTGTCCGGGCTACCGACGAGAAGGAGGAGAAACATGCTGGAGACGCTATTCGCTTCACTAGCAACCAAGATCGCCGCAGGCACTCTTGCCGTGGCCGTGGCAAGCACCGGCGCGGTGGCTGCAACCGGCAACCTGCCGGACCAGATGCAGACCGGAATTTCTGAGGCCGTGGACAACATCGGCATAAACATCCCCCTCGGAGACACCGAGCTGCTTGAGCAGGAGGCTCTGGCCGCCGATCTCGAGGCGGATCTCGACGCCGATCTCGACGAAGGCGCGGATGTTGACGCCGACGTTGACGCCGACGTTGACGCCGACGAAGGCGAGCCCAACGAGAACGCTGCGTTTGGTCAGAGCGTGGCAGCAGACGCCAAGGATGGCGGCGTAGACGGTCAGGAAATCAGCGACCGCGCTCGCCAGATGGCCCAGGACCGCAAGGCAGCCGGACAGGCGAACCGTCCGGAAAGAACGCCTGACGAGGGCGAGGAGATCTCCGCTCAGTCCGCACCCAGCGACGCGCCGGGTGGACCGGACACGGCGGATCAGTACAAGCCCTCCGAGGTCCCTGGCGGACCGGGCACGGCCGATCAGTACAGGCCCTTCGACGCCCCCGGTCGGCGGTAGCAGCACGGGCTGGTAGGCGGAGCTCCAAACACTGACTGAGCCGGCTTAACCAGCTAAAAGCCAAAAACGGCTCCCGTTTGAAACGGGAGCCGTTTTTGCGCGGGTGGTACGCAATTGGACGGCTCGGCAGAGAGTTTTTCTTCCCCACCCATATGAAAATTCACGGATGTGCCGTTTACTTAAGTGACATGAAAACTTTGCGTAGGAAAAACGAGGCAGAAATGGAAAGGCTAATCGCCGGCAAGCCGCCAACGGCGGACAGCGGCCTGGATGACGTGGCGCGGGTGGTCGACAGCGTTAGGACCGCGTACATGAGCGAAGCCGATCCCAAACTAGAGGCCGAGCATCTGCATGGGCTGATGAACCTTGTGCATCTCACCGATAAGGGCGACCTGGCCGTGAGGTCAGCCAGCAAAGTCAACGGGCCTGGCTTCCAGGTGTCCGGACTGCCGACGAGAAGGAGGAGGTTCGTGCTCGAGACGCTATTCGCTTCACTTGCAGCGAAAGTCGCCATAGGTGGTGTGGCCGTGGCCATGGCAAGCACCGGTGCGGTCGCGGCGACCGGCAACCTGCCGGATCGGATGCAGACCACAGTGTCTCAGGCCGTGGACAACATCGGCATAAACATCCCGCTCGGAGAGACCGCGGCGTCGGAGCAGGAAGCCCTGGACAAGGAGCTCGACACCGATGATGCGGAGCAAGACGCCGGCGACTCTAAGGACGCAGCAGAGCCCGACCAGAACGCCGGTTTCGGTGGCAACGTTTCCGAGGACGCCCAGGAGGGCGGCATAAACGGCCGGGAAACGGGCGACCGTGCTCGTGAGATGGGCGAGGAGCGCAGGGAAACCGGCCAATCGCAGCCACCGGCAGGTGTACCGATGGGCGACGGCTACGAGGGCGCCGAGCGATCCGGCGCAGGGGGTCAGATCGATGACACCCCCGCTGCCGAGCAGGCGCCCGGTGACATCCCTGCCGGACCGGATCCCTTTGGTGGCCAGCCCGACGGTATTCCCGGCGGCAGACCGTAGGGGCCTGGACTAGTCGACGTGACTGTAGGTACTAGCTTATGGCCTATCAGGCTAACTCAAGTGCGGCTCCTGCTTTGAGCGGGGGTCGCTTCGCGCGGGCGGTTTCTCGCCCGAGCATGGGAGAGGCCTTCGACAGCACGCTAGCGGCGGCTCGCACCGGTGCTGAGTGGGCTTGGACCAGCCTCTAT
>JAHWKV010000126.1 GCA_019347725.1 Actinomycetota bacterium | reverse complement strand
ACTTGAGGTCAAGATAGTCTCTCGTTCGAGGGTCGATTAGTCGCTGCCCATGATGATGCACCCGAGCAAACAACGGCAACGCCGGGGTGGCGGTACGCTTAGCGCCATGGAGAACAGGACCGTGCTGCTGCTGGAAGATGATCGATCAGTCCGGCAACTGCTGAGGGTGCTGTTGGAAACCGAAGGCTACGGGATCATCGAGGCGGTTGACGGCTTCGACGGCATCGCCAAAGCGGAGCAGGAGCTGCCGGATCTAATGATCCTGGATCTGATGATGCCGGGCATGGATGGGGAGACTGTGTTGAGCGCCCTACGTGAGCACCCCAAGCTGCAGTCGGTGCCGGTGCTGGTAGTCAGCGGGAAGTATGACTCTCTGGAAACCCTCAAGGACCGGGTGGGGGAGGCCAACATCTTTCCCAAGCCGTTTGAGCCTAGCCGCATGCTCGATCGCATCGGTGAGTTGATCGGGCATCCTTACGATTGAGCCACGTTTGTTCGTCCACGCTCGTTTAGCAGTCAATGGGTTTCGCGGAACAGGGCGATGCTGGCGGTAAAGCCGTGCAGAAAATTTACGCCGCCGATGGGTCCTATCTCGCCTCCACAGAACATCCCGGCTACCGGGAGGTCGGGGATAGCGTCTCGTAGCACCGATACGTCGTGGTCGGGCACTCCGAACAGTCCCGAACCCCGCCCGTTGCATGTGAAAAGCAACGCACCCGTCACGTCGGGGGCCGGGGCGCCACCGAGATGCGTCTTCAACATGTTCTTTAGATCCGCATCGGCGGCCTCGGCGTCGCGGACTTGGAACTGCACGGTCTGGCCGACGTTCAGTACTTCTCCGACTGAAACCGCTCCGGTCTCGGGGTCGGCTTGCAGCACCGGCCGTATCAGGAAGTCGCCGGGCTCCGGGTCCGCTTTACGCTCATCGATTACCACCCCTATGTGCAGGTTGTGAGCTGCCTGGGCGCGCTCGCTTTGGGACAGCTTGGACATGATGTCCCGCAGGCGCCCGAGCGGTGGTTTGCCGCCCAGCTGCTGGATGACGTTTCCCTTGGCTGAGGTCACCACATACGGCTCGCCTATGGGCCGGCATCCCTGCGAGACCAAAGGCGTGACCTCCACGTTGCCGGATAGCAAGATTCCTACGGCGCCTTCTCGAAGGATCCTGTCCTGTAGAACCAAAGCCACCTGCCCGGCGCCGGCACCGCTGGCCTGGCCTCCGAATACGGGCAGCTGCGGATAGTCCTCGTTGAGCGTCTGCAAAAGAACCTGAGTGGGGAAGGTGTACGGGTCGGCCAGCAGAAACGCCGCCTGCACCGGCTCTTCGATGATAGGGAATCCCACGAGCGCGGCGCCGTCGGCCGTCTGCTCAATGGCGGCAGAGAAGGGCGTTACCGTGGCGCCGGAGAGGTGAGCGACCCACAAGGCGAGCGCGGGACCCTGCTCCACCTCCGATCCCTTTCCAATGGTGGTCTGAGTCGTGCAGCCGACGAGGGGCATGTTGTCCAGCCGCGCAGCCAGGCGCTTGACTATTTCGTCCACCCCGTCGCCGTGGTCGGCGGATATGAAGGCAAAAGCCAGGCCCGCCTCAAAACCGTCCAGCTCGCCCAGCGATTGGGCTATGACCTCGTCTACTGCCCGCGCCGGGTCGTCGCTGGTCGATATTGCGGAGCCGATCTTGATCATTCTTCCCTCTCTTCGTTGCCATCCAGACCGCCCCGTGTCATCGCATAAAGATCCATGGTTTCGTCGAGGGCGGCTTCGGACATAAGGTTCGCCTCCAACACTACTTCCCGTAGTGGGCGGCCGGTTGTGTGGGCGGTCTTGGCCACCTCGGCGGCGGCGTCGTAGCCGATCTTCGGCGCCAGCGCGGTCACGAGAGACAGATTGTGCTCGAGCAACTGCGCGCAGCGCTCCTCGTCCGCCTCGATGCCGTCGACGCATTTGGTGGCCAGCGCCCGTGCCGCGGCCGCCAGAGTCTCTGCCGAAAAAAGCAGGTCGTGGGCCATCACCGGCATCATTGTGTTGAGCTGGAACATGCCGCCCAACCCGCCCAGCGCAATCGTGGCGTCGTTGCCGATTACCTGCGCAGCTACCTGAATGACGGCCTCGGGGATCACGGGGTTGACCTTCCCGGGCATGATGCTGGACCCCGGCTGCAGCTCGGGCAACCGGATCTCACCAATTCCGCAGGAAGGCCCGGAGGCTAGCCAGCGCAGGTCGTTGGAGATCCTTGCCATGGAAATGGCCGCGCTTCGCAATGCGCCCGACGCCTCTACAACCGCGTCGCGGGCGCTTTGCGCCTCGAAGTGGTTTGGCGCCTCGACCAACTCCATCTCGAGCCGTTCGGCCATCAGCGCGATGGCCCGGGTAGCGAACTCGGGATGTGCGTTGATCCCGGTGCCGACTGCCGTCCCCCCCAGGGCAAGCTCTCTTAGGTGGGCAGTTGCGCCTTCGACCCGGCGGATCGAATACTCGATCTGCGCAGCGAACCCTGAGAACTCCTGACCCAGGCGAACCGGCGTGGCGTCCATCAAATGGGTTCGACCGGATTTGACAACGTGGTCGAACTCGGCGGCCTTATTGCTGAGTGAGCTGCTCAACCGGCGAAGCGCCGGAACCAGATCCTGCGTCAACGCACTGAGGCCCGCCAGATGGGTGGCTGTAGGGATTACGTCGTTGGACGACTGGCAGAGATTCACGTGGTCGTTCGGGTGGACCGGACGGTGACTGCCGAGCTCATGTCCCAGCAACTGGTTGGCGCGATTGGCAATAACCTCGTTGGCGTTCATGTTGGTCGATGTTCCCGAGCCGGTTTGGAACACATCGACTGGAAACTGCCTGTCGTGATGACCGGCAACTACTTCGTCTGCAGCCTCTCCTATGGTGTCCGCCAGTGACGGATCAAGCAGGCCCAGTCGCCGGTTGATGCTGGCCGCCGCCCACTTGATCAGGCCAAGGGACGAGATGAAGCGGCGCCCGAAACGCCAGTCGGACAGGCGGAAGTTTTCGATCGCCCTCTGGGTTTGAGCGCCGTAATAGGCTTCCGCCGGTACTTCGACGGCTCCCATGCTGTCGGCCTCTACTCGGATTTCGCTCACTCGCTGATACTAATGCGCCCTGCCGGACTCACCAACCTCTAATCGGTGGTGCGGGAGTAACCCTCTTTAGCGTCGCGGGATGGAATACAACGCCCGATACGGTATACATCAGGTCATGATTCTGTTACTAGTTCGCCACGGATTGACGTCGGTGACCGGGCAAAAGCTGACCGGCCGGCTACCGGGTTTCGGCTTGTCGGAAGAAGGCCGGAGCCAGGCGCAAGCCTCCGCCGAGCGCCTGTCGTCTATTCCGCTGCAAGCTATCTACTCCAGTCCGATGGAGCGCTGCGTGGAAACCGCAGAGTTCATAGCTACCGCCCACGGTAAGGATGTAGAGGCCGTCGAAGCGCTGAGTGAAATCGATTATGGAGACTGGCAGGGCAAGAGTTTCAAGGCTTTGTACAAGAACCCGGGGTGGAAGAAGCTCAAAGCTCGCCCTGCCGACTTCAGGTTTCCCGGCGGAGAGACCATTCGCCAGGCGCAGACCCGAGGAGTTCAGGCGGTGGAGGACCTGCGCGTCCGCCATCCCGAAGAGGACGCCGGTGCCGTGGTGGCGTGCTCTCATTCGGACATGATCAGGTTGCTTGTAGCGGCCTGTCTGGGACTGGGCATCGACCTGTACGAACGCATCAACGTCGCACCCGGGTCAATAACCGGGCTGCGTGTGGGGGACGGCGCCCCTGCCCTGCTCAGCCTGAACGACACCGGAGGCTACGATGAACTGCACGAGATGATGAAAGCCCGCTCCGAAGACTCGAAAGGCAAATCCCGTTGAGCGACGATGTGGAATTTGAGCAGGTTGACCGTCTGACCGTCGGTACGGTCGGCGAACCCGGTAGCCGCGTTTTCATGCTCCAGGTCGTAGCGGAGTCGGCAGCGTACACGTGGGTACTGGAGAAGGAGCAGGTCGTGGCTCTGGCTCGTGGCGCCTATGAGTTGTTGTCGCAGATCGGCCAACACGAGATGACCAAGGAACTGCTCGGCAAAGGGCCCCTGGGCGCGTCCAGGCCGGAGTTCGATCAAGTCATGGCCCTGGTCCCCGACGAACCGGCTTTCCGGGTCGATCCCACCACGATCACGTTGCGCTATGACCAGGACCGTCACCTGATACAGCTGGTCTTTGCTGAATATTCCGAATCCGCCCTCATAGATCCGGTGGAGATCAAGATCTGGGTATCGTCCAGGCAACTGGCCGCTTTTGGGGTTCAAGGCATGAAGGTTGTGGCACAGGGTCGGCCGATCTGCCCGTTGTGCGGTCACCCGATGGAGCCCGAGGGTCACCAATGCCCCGGCTCCAACGGCCACAACCCCAGACACAGGTAGGCCTACGGAAAACGGCTTGCCGGATTCGCACCCAACCGCCCGGCCCGAGGATCTGTCCGGAGACATCGAGATTCTGGGCTTGCTTCCAGGCTCCTCCAACTACACGTTCTTGGCGCAACTTCCCGACCGCGCCTTGGTGGTGTACAAGCCCCGTAAGGGCGAGACTCCGCTTTGGGATTTCCCTGCCGGCACGCTGTGCCGGCGTGAAGTCGCTGCGCATTTGGTGAGCCGGGCCGCCGGCTGGACACATGTGCCGTCGACCATACTCAGAGAGGGGCCGTTAGGCGAGGGAGCGGTAC
>JAHWKV010000125.1 GCA_019347725.1 Actinomycetota bacterium | reverse complement strand
AGGCCCCGGTCTCTTCCTCTGAGGAAGAGACCGGGGCCTTGGCGGCGGTCATCGATGCCACGTTCAGCGTCGAGCCCGGGGAGGTCTTCGTGGTGATGGGCCTGTCCGGCTCGGGCAAATCGACCTTGGTACGTACCATCAACCGGCTCCACGACCCGACCTCGGGCCAGGTCCTGATCGATGACGAGGATGTGACGGCGCTCGACACCAAGGCGCTGCGCCACCTCAGGGCCACCAAAGTAAGTATGGTGTTCCAGCACTTCGCACTTTTCCCCCACCGGACGGTCCTGGAGAACGCCGCCTGGGGTCTCGAAGCCAGCGGCGTCGGGGAAACCGACCGCTCAGATAGGGCGCGACGGGCACTCGAGGTCGTCGGGTTGGATGGCTGGGAGCATAAATACCCGCAGCAACTGTCCGGTGGGATGCAGCAGCGGGTCGGTCTGTCCCGGGCGCTCGCGACCGACGCGGACATCCTGTTGATGGATGAAGCGTTCAGTGCCCTGGACCCGTTGATCCGCCGTGAGATGCAAGATCAGCTTCTCGAGCTGCAGGCGGAGCTCGGTAACACGGTGGTGTTCATCACCCACGACCTCAACGAGGCTATGCGCATCGGCGACCGTATCGCCATGATGAAGGACGGGCGGATCGTACAGATAGGCACCGCCGAGGAAATCTTGCAAGAGCCGGCCAACGACTATGTCGCCAGCTTCGTCCAGGATGTGGACCGGTCCAGAGTCCTGACGGCGAGCACGGTAATGGAGGAGCCCTTGGCAATCGTAGGCCCCCAGGAGGGGCCCCGACTCGCCGCCGAAGCTATGCGCAAGAGCCAGGTGTCTGCGGTGTACGTTGTGGGTCCACGCAAGCGGCTCCGGGGGGTGCTGCGCGACACGGACGTAATCGAGGCGGCCAAGCGAGGTGACCGGAACGTCGAAGGACTGTTGACCCAGGATTTCGAACGGGTCAAGCGCGACACTCCCCTGTTCGAGCTTTTCGCGCCGGCGGCTTCCAGCGCATTGCCGCTGGCGGTGGTCGACGATGAAGACCGGCTCGTCGGCGTAATCCCCAGGGTTACCCTACTCAGCGCCTTGGGAGAGGAACGGCATTCTCCAGACGAGCAGATCGATGCCACGCCCGCGGCTTCGGGCGCCACGGAGGGTTAATGAACGATGTTTGAGCTTCCCCGCATCCACATCGGTGACTGGGTGGAAAGCGTGGTCGAGTGGCTCACCGACAACTTCGGCCTGTTGTTTGATCTCATCGACTACGTCATAGGGGCGCTAATCGGTGGCCTGGAGGATCTGCTCGCCTGGCCACCGCCCTTCCTGCTCGCCGCCATCTTTGCTCTCATAGCCTGGCGGGTCCGCGGCGTGGGGTTCGGGGTGTTTACCCTGGCGTCTTTTGCTCTGATCGATAGCATCAGGTTGTGGGATGACGCCTTACTCACACTGTCCTTGGTCCTGGTTTCGAGTCTCATCGCGGTCGCAATCGGGATTCCCGCCGGCATCGCTGCCGGCCGATCCACGGCGGTTGGAGCGACTCTGCGGCCGGCGCTCGACTTTATGCAAACGATGCCTGCGTTCGTTTACCTTATCCCGGCGATCATCTTTTTTGGGATAGGCACGGTCCCCGGTGCGGTCGCCACCATCGTCTTCGCCATGCCGCCGGCGGTGCGACTCACCGAGCTCGGCATCCAGCAGGTTGATAAAGAGGTGGTCGAAGCCGGTCACGCCTTTGGATCCGCACCGGCGCAGATTCTGAGTCGTATACAGATCCCGCTGGCCATGCCTACGATTATGGCCGGCGTAAACCAGGTGATTATGCTGGCGCTGTCGATGGTGGTGATCGCAGGTATCGTCGGCGCCGGCGGCCTCGGGGCAGTCGTATTCCGGGGCATCACCCGTCTAAATATCGGCCTCGGGTTCGAGGGCGGCCTAGCCGTGGTGATACTGGCCATCTTCCTCGATCGCGTCACCGCAGCGATTGGAGACAAGTCGTCGGCCAGGGTAGCCGCGGCTACGGCGAAGTAATTCGGAACCATCGACGAAACGGAAAGGAGAGGACCATGAGTCACGGGTCTACAAACCGGGGAACCCGGCGAGGGCTGCTGATCATCGCCATCCTCACCACGCTCACATTGCTGGCTGCGGCCTGCGGCAACGGTGACAACGGCACAGCAGGCACGGGAGGAGACGCGGATAGCCAAAGCGTGAACATAGGGTGGATTCCCTGGGACGAGGACATCGCCGTTACCCATCTTTGGAAGCACCTGTTGGAAGAAGAGGGCTACGAGGTGGAGTTGACACAACTCGACGTGGCCCCCGTGTACCAGGGTCTGGCCGATGGCGACGTCGACGTCTTCCTCGACGGCTGGCTGCCCGAGACGCACTCCGACTACTGGGAGAGATTCGGAGACGAGATCGAGGACGTCGGCATATGGTATGACAGCGGCACTCTCAACCTTGCGATCCCGGCCGACCTCGAGGACGTCAATTCTATTGCCGACCTTCAAGGGCAGGCAGACAGGTTCGACGGCCGGATCGTGGGCATCGAGCCGGGCGCCGGTTTGATGCGGGTGACCCGCGAGGAAGCCGTCCCCACCTATGGACTCGAGGAATACACGGTGGTCGAGGGCAGCACGCCTGCCATGCTCGCCGAACTGGAGCGTTCCTTGGACCGGGATGAACCTATCGTGGTTACCCTGTGGCACCCGCACTGGGCGTACGCCGCCTACGACATCAAGGACCTCGAGGATCCTGAAGGCGCCATGGGAGGCGCGGAAAACCTGCACGTGCTGGGACGTCCGGGTTTCTCCGACGACTTCCCCGAGCTGTCCGGGTGGCTGGCGAACTTCGAGTTGCCAGACGACGCCCTGGCCTCGCTCGAGGCGCTGGTGATAAACGAGTACGACGAGGGCGAGGAACAGGAAGCCGTCGAGGAGTGGCTGAGCGATCCGGAGAACCGGGCGCTCGTCGACGGGTGGATGAGCTGATCTAAAACCCGTTGCGCTACCGCCGGGTGTGGGGTTGCCCCACCCGGCGGTAGCAGCTCCGTAACAGCGTTACGGCTTGCATCACTGTCTCCGCCCGGCCGCTGCCGCCTGCTCGGATACCGGAAGCGAAAACGCAATGGTGGCTCCCCCGCCGGCGGTGTCTTCGACCCATACGTCGCCATCCATCAGCGCCACAAAGCCCTTCACTGTCGCCAAACCAAGGCCTGAACCCAGGTGCTGGTGGCGTTCGTCGAGTTTATAAAGCGGGTAAAACAACTGCTCCCTGTCCCCATGCGGTATTCCCTCGCTGTGATCGACTACCGCCACCTTCGCTTGCTCACCCTCTTCGCTTACGATCACCTCGATCCGGTCTGCCCCGGTCGACTCGGAGGCGCTGACGGCGTGATCCAGTAAATTCGTCACCACCCGGTCCAACAACTCCGGATCCGCCCACACCACGTCGCTCTCGTAAGCCGACACGTAAACCCGCAGATGGGGGTAATTGCTCCGGATTCGCTCGAGCACTTTGGCGATGGCCTTCTCCACCGAAACATCCTGTACGCGGGGTTTAACCAAGCCGCTTTCGATGCGAGACATGTCCAACATATTGGCCACCAAACTGCTCAACTTTTCCGTCTCCACGTAGATCCTGCGCAGGGACTCGTCCACCTTGTCGGAGCCATCCGTCGCGTCCTCGGAAATAAGATCGGTCACTGTTGTCTTGATGGCGTCCAGCGGACTGCGCAACTCGTCGGATACCGCTACGAGCAGAGCCATGCGCCGCGAGTCGGTCCTGCGAATGCTCTCTGCATCCGTCCCCATTTCTCTGAGGCGCTCCGCCTCCAAGCTCAAAGCGAGCTGGTCGCAGAATGCTCGCAAGATGCGACTCTGCACCCGGCTAAGAGGAGGGCCATTCTCAACCCACAAAACGAGAACGCCCATTGGCTTTCCTTCGAGGAACAGCGGAAGCCTTTCGGACCGGCCGGTGGTCGACGGCTCCCATGAAGGCGTTAGCGTTCCCGGCTCGCCGCCTATCACCACCTTTTCCACCAAACCGGCCCCCTCGTATACGAACAACGCTCCCTGTTCGAACCCGAGCTCTTCGACAATCTTTTCTACAACGTCTCGATAGGTTTGCTGGCCCAAGCGCAGCTCCACCAAAGCAGCCGATATCGAGTGCAGCAGCTCGAACTCCTGCCTGCGCACTTTGGCTAGATCGGCTGCCTGGCGCGCGCGAGCCAGCAGGGTGGAGATAAGCAACGACAATCCCACGAAGACAAGCAGAATGACGAAATCCTCCAACCGTGGAGCGTACGCGGAGGCATACGGAGGGACAAAGAGGTAATTGAAGGCTATGAAGCCCAGGAGCGATGCCAACATGCCGGGCCAGACCCCGCCCACAGCTGCAGCGGCTACCACGATCAGCAAAAACCCTAGACCTTTTGACAGCGGAGTCACTGTCTCTCGAAACGGAAGCATGGCCGCCGAAAACGCTGCGGTGCCGCCTGCGGCTATCAAATAGCCGAGGCCCTGACGCGGTGCCCGAAAATTGAGCGGATTGCGCCTCTGCGGGTTGTCATCCAAGGCCATCGCCGTCCCTACCTTTCCTGCTTTGATATCACGTGGATGTCCACCTGGGAGGCTCTACGGATCAGGTTGGCCACAAACGACCCTCCGACCAACTCCTTCCACCGAGACTGCAGGGACTCCCCGACCACTATCTGGGTCACCTTTTGG
>JAHWKV010000124.1 GCA_019347725.1 Actinomycetota bacterium | reverse complement strand
CGCACCGTCCCGGAACCACGCCTCGAAGTCGTGGCCGGCCGAGCAACGCAGGTCGAACAGGATCATCGGTCCCATCGGTCCCTGGACGGTTTCGAGACCCAACTTAGCGCGCCGCGGCGATGCCGCAAGCACGGCGCCGGGCGGCGACGAGCGTCCCATTGTCGAAAGGTCATCTCCCGCGGCTCATGCGCTCGGGCGTAGGAGATCATCGAGGTCGCCCGCCCGCTCCAGCGCCGGCCCGGAGGTTGTCCTCATGTTCACCCCGAGCTCGCCGGCCACGATGTTGGCCAGCGTCGTCTTACCCAGCCCGGGGCTGCCGGCGAACAGCAGATGGTCCGGCGCTTCCGACCGCGCTTGCGCCGCGTCGAGGATTATCGACAGGTGCTCCTTGGTGGCCCCCTGGCCCACGAAGTCCTCTAAACGCGTGGGTCTCAGCGACCGATCGAGGGCCGATTCCTCGTCCTGGATCCGCGAATCGAGCACCCCCTGCGGCGAAGAGTCGTTCATACCCGCGCCAGGGCCTTCAGGGCCGCTTTGATCAAACTCTCTACGTCTGCGCTACCGGACGCGTCGGATGCTGCGACATCGTCGAGTACCTCCGCCAGCTCACCTGACGTATAACCCAATCCAACCAACGCATCCCTGACCTCGGCCACCTTGGAACCTGCCGGCCGGCCGCCGGCGTCTGAAACCCCGATCTGGTCTTTTAGCTCCAAAATCATCCGTTCGGCGCCGCGCTTGCCTACCCCCGGTACCTGAGTGAGAGCCGTTACGTCTGCGGAGGAAATGGCTCGACGCAGCGACTCGGGTTTTAGGCGACCCAGCACGGCAAGCGCCAAACGGGGGCCAACTCCGGTGACTCCCGTCAAGAAGCCGAATAGCTCCCGCTGCTCTATGTCCCGAAAACCGTACAGCGCAATCGAGTCCTCTCGAACCACCATCGAAGTCAAAAGTCGTACCTGCTCGCCGAGCCGTAGGCCCGCCAGCGTCGACGCCGGTACCTGCACCAGGTAGCCGATGCCCTGCACATCGATTTCAACTGCCGACTGCCCCATCTCGGCCACCGTACCCCTGACTGACGAGATCATCGCGTCCCCCTCCCCACCAGCTGCGCAATCGCGGACAACTTCCGGCAAGCCAGGTGAGTGAGTGCGACTGCAACGGCGTCGGCCGCGTCGGGCGAGTCCCAGCCAGGTTTGCCGCCCAGCAGGCGCTCGACCATGTACTGGACCTGCTTCTTCGTAGCCACGCCGTTACCGACCACAGCCTGCTTCACCTGCAAAGGGGTGTACTCGCAAACCTGGACACCGTGACGGGCCGCCACCGCCAGGGCCACACCGCTGGCCTGAATAGCTCCGACGGCCGAGGATGCGTTGGCGCTGAAGAACAGGCGCTCCACCGCCACTACTTCGGGCCGCCATTCTTCCAACACCGCGTTCATTCGATCTGAAATGGTCATCAAACGAACGGCGGAGCCTTCCGACGCCGGGGTCCTCACAGTCCCGCAGGCCGCCGCAGCCGGCCTTCCCGCGACCTCGTCGACCACCGCGTAGCCCATCCGCGTCAAACCGGGGTCGATACCCAGCACCCTGATCTTGTTGACGTCGGCCGTCGAGCGGGCCGTGCCTGTACGGGTCACGTTCCTGTCCCATCCTGCGCAGCTGTTGATCGAACATGCGTTTGGACGGATGATAACCATACCCGCCGACGGTAAGCAGGATTTGAGGTCCTTTAGCCGCTTCCGATCTCGGCCAGCAGCTCGTCGGGAATCTCGAAGTTGGTGTAGATCTCCTGGACGTCGTCGTTGTCGTCGAGGTCGTCCATCAGCTTCATCACCTTTTCCGCGTCCGGCCTGTCCAGCGGCATGGTAGCGGCGGGCTCCATGGACAGCTGCGCCGACTCCGGTTCGATGCCGGCGCCGCTCAAGGCCATCTTCAACCCTTGGAACTCCGATGCCTCGCAGGTCATCCGCCAGTACTCGCCGTCACGGGCGACGTCCTCGGCGCCGGCCTCCATGCCCAGCAAAAGCAGATCATCTTCCGGAACCTTCTCGGCCGGAATCAAGATCACGCCTTTCCTGTTGAACATCCAGGCCACCGAGCCGGGATCGCCCATAGTGCCGCCATTCTTCGTGAATATTCTGCGGATGTCCGCAGCCGCCCGGTTGCGGTTATCGGTCAGGACCTCGAGCAGCAACGCCACCCCGCCGGGTCCGTAGCCCTCGTAGATGAGGCTTTCGTACTTGATGCCCTCTAGGTCACCGGTACCGCGTTTAACCGCGCGATCGATCGTGTCGTTGGGCATGCTGACCGAACGCGCCCGCTGGATCGCATCGCCGAGCGTCGGGTTGGACTCGACGTTTCCGCCGCCATCCCGCGCCGCTACCTCTATCACCCGGATCATCTTGGCGAACAGCTTGCCCCGCCGGGCGTCCTTGGCCGCCTTTTGATGTTTGGTGGTCGCCCACTTCGAGTGTCCAGAAATTAGCCTTCACCTCCGCATACCTGCTCCACAAACCACCGGTGCACTCGCTCTTCCCCGGCCAACTCAGGATGAAAGGTACATGCGACCAGGTTTCCAGAGCGAACCAGAACGGGGCTACCCGCCCAGGTTGCAACAACGGTTGCGCCCGCGGCATCGACGATAACCGGGGCCCTGATGAACACTCCCTTTATAGTGCAGTCCAGGTCCGGGACGTCAATATCGGCCTCAAAGGACTGCGCCTGTCTTCCGTACGCGTTGCGCTCGACCACGATGGACAGCACGCCGAGCGAAGTTTCGCCGTCGGACACCCGGTCCGCCAGCAGTATGGCTCCGGCGCAGGTTCCCAGTACGGGCATGCCGGCGGATATACGTTTGACGAGGAAGTCCCGCATGTCGTACCGATCGATGAGCTTGAGCATGGTCGTGGACTCACCACCGGGAATTATCAGAGAGTCGACGGCCTGCAGGTCCTCGACACTACGCACCGCTTCGGCGGAGTATCCGCAGGATGCGAGCAGCTCCAGATGTTCGGCAAAGTCACCCTGCAGCGCGAGGACGCCCGTCTTGACCCCTACCACCCCCTGGTAGCCAGCAGTTGATCGACGGCAAGGTCCTTGACCTCGGTACCCCGCATTGGCTCGCCCAGGCCCGTAGAGACCTTGGCCAGTACATCCGGGTCGTTGAAGTAGGTCGTAGCTTCCACAACCGCCCGCGCCATTCGGGCCGGATTCTGGCTCTTGAAGATACCGGAGCCGACAAACACCCCTTGAGCTCCCAGCTGCAACACCAAGGACGCATCCGCCGGCGTAGAGATTCCGCCGGCGCAAAACAGCACCACCGGCAGCCGCCCGGTTTCGGCCACCTCGGTCACCAGCTCGAACGGAGCGCCGAGCTCTTTGGCCCTGGCCATCAGCTGCTCAGAGGGCAGCACGCTGAGACGGCGTATCTCGTCGGTGATAGTTCTCAAGTGCCGCACGGCCTCTACCACGTTTCCGGTTCCGGCCTCCCCCTTGGATCGGATCATGGCCGCGCCTTCCCCTATACGGCGAAGCGCCTCGCCAAGATTGGTGGCGCCGCAAACAAAGGGCACGGTGAAGTTCCACTTGTCGACGTGATAGCTCTCGTCCGCCGGCGTGAGGACCTCCGACTCGTCGATGAAGTCGACGCCCAGGGCCTGCAGCACCTGGGCTTCGGCGAAATGTCCGATACGGCATTTGGCCATGACGGGAATCGTCACCTCGGCCATTATCTCGGCCACCTTGTTGGGGTCGGCCATGCGCGCCACGCCCCCATCCCGGCGAATGTCGGATGGGACTCGCTCCAGGGCCATGACGGCGCAAGCGCCCGCCTCTTCGGCGATCTTGGCCTCCGCCGCCGTGGTGACGTCCATGATCACGCCGCCTTTGAGCA
Source organism: Actinomycetota bacterium (assembly GCA_019347725.1). Lineage (GTDB taxonomy): Bacteria > Actinomycetota > CADDZG01 > JAHWKV01 > JAHWKV01 > JAHWKV01. The sequence goes on along the minus strand of JAHWKV010000124.1, from coordinate 842 downwards.
TCTCTGCCAGACCCCGCTTCACGCGGGCCGTTCCTCGCTCTACCACTTTCACCTCGCGCTAGGAGTCAAAAGTCAATTCTACGGCAGACACATCAACTGAGTCTGCAGCGGGACTTCGTTGGTTTTTTTTCGTTCCGTACGGTGGCGGACCGACGGATGGATCCGCCTCTTTCTACCATTACCGCCCTTTGATCTGAGCAGGTAACTGATTGAGCAGGTAACCTGTTCAGGCAACTGGCCTGAACGGGCGACCGGCCTGAACGGGCAATTTGGAGGTGAGCATTGGATCTGTACGTAGAGAACAACCAGGTAAACGGTTGGAGTACCGTAAGAGTCACGGGTGAAATCGACATGTCCAACGCTCCTGAGCTAAGCGACTTTCTGGCTCAGTTGATCCAAAGCGAGCAGCAGGACCTGGCCTTGGACCTGTCCGGGATCGAGTTCATGGACTCCAGCGGACTCGGCGTATTGGTGAAAACCCACCAGCTGTTGGCAGAGCGGGAACAGTCTCTGGTTATTCGCTCTCCGTCCCCCCAGGTTTTAAGAACGCTAGAGGTTTCCGGCCTCAACAACGTCCTGTCGGTCGACCATTCAACGCGGGACGCTGCCGCTCTATGATCCTGCGCTGGGAGACAGCACCGCGGGATTAGTACTTAGAACCGTATCGGCGTAAAGCCCGTCGTAGACGTGCCGAATAGCCTCGTAACATTCGCAGGATTTCTTCTCCAGAACGCCGCGGTCGAGAATGCGTACGGTTCCCCGCTTGTAAGTCAGTGCGCCAAAATCCTGCAGATTAGAGGCTGCCTCGGTCACTGAAGCCCTGCGCGTACCCAGCATTTGCG